>JAGVHG010000027.1 GCA_020056715.1 Phycisphaerae bacterium
CCCCCCAAGGGGGAGAGGGGTTTTAGGATGCACCCCAATGGGTCTATCGAAGGCAGCGCCAACGCCCTTGAGCGTTGGAGCGACCTGTTCAACTCCCCGGCGGCGACTGACTCCCGGGTGCACCGGAGCCTCCCGGACCCGGGCCGCGCCCTCGACCACGACGGCGACGGCCCCGCCGGCGACGAGGACCACCCGGTGGAACTCCTTCACCCGTCGGTTTCGCATCCGCAGGCGCCGCCGCCTCGCGAGAACCGTTCGGTCCAACGCTCAAGGGCGTTGGTCCTGACGCCAGGGGCGAACCGGCTTCAGGGGTCCAGTCGCTTCCGCTCCCGGCTCTGATGTCGGAACGTGCGTCGGGTTGAGGCGGCGACATTGGTTGGTCCGCAAGGGAGCGGAGCGGTATTCGAGGTGCACCCGGTGCTCGCGAGCCGGTTCGCGGACGCGGAACGCGCGGGGGCGGCGCGCCTCCGTCGGCGGAAGGGGGAGGGGCCGCGATGCCTACTTCCGTGATGTCCTCGGCCACAACCGTCAGCAGCGTGTTGCTATCGGTGCGGATTTGCACCAATTGGGTGAGAATCTGGCGATTGACGATCACGCCTTCGCCGTGGTTGGTGCGGATGCGGACGCCGGTACGAGGCAGCAACTTGTCAAGCTCTTCGTACCCGATGTGCTCATAGCGCAGGCAACATTTAAGTCGGCCGCACCGACCGGATACCTGAGTCGGATCGAGGGTGGCCTTTTGCAACTTGGCCATTCGCATGGTGATGGGCCGAAGCGTCTTGAGAAACACTTTGCAACAGACCTCTCGCCCGCAAGTTTCGTAATCGGCCAAGAGCCGGGCTTCATCCCTGGCCCCCACCTGCCGCATCTCGATCCGCGTGCGGTACTCATGGGTCAAATCTTTGACGATCGCCCGGAAGTCGATACGCTCCGACGCCGTAAAAAAGAAAATGATCCGCTCGCCGCCAAAGGGAGTCTCGCAATCCACTACACACAGGGGCAGCTTGTAACGTTCAGCGACTTCACGACAAAACCTGCGTTTCTCACGGGCGCTGTTCTGAATTCGAGCGTATTCCGCGAGGTCGGCGGCCGTCGCCTCACGGAGGATTCGGCCGGCGTCGAAGATGTAGGAATCCTCGCCGCACGAACTGACCCATTCCTTCATCTGATCGCGGGTGACGGACTTGTCGCAGCCGTTGCAGGTGAGCGACACCTGCTCGCCAATCTCGATCCCGCGGCGAGTTTGGATCACCACCTTGGCCCCGCAGGTGAACTTCAAGTCCGGGGCGTGGGTGAACTCACCGATGTAGCGCATGAACCCGAAGCGGATGGCCGTGGTGGGGTAAATCTTCTCCAGCCCGTTGCCGCATTTCGCTCCATCAGCCTTTCCCGTGCCGCAACTTCCGCACCCTCCGTGGCTGGGCGGCTCAGGAGGTTCGGCCATGAATTGTTCGAGACTGATGTTCGCTTCGACCATGATCGTCTACTGCACCGTAACTAATCGCCTATCTCAAAGACAAATGTGGCACGGGCTTCCAGCCCGTGAAAACACCGGCAAGATGCCGGTGCCACACATGGGATAGGCACTAAGCGGCATTTCATGGAATAATATCCGGGAGAATCGTCACTCCTTGCGTGCCGCACTCCCCAGGCGGTCGAGCGCGGTTTGGAATTCCTTCTTAGCACGCAGCCCCACGAACTTCTGAATGATCTCGCCCTTGTGAAAGAGGATCACGGTGGGGATGGAGCTGACGGAAAAACGGACCGAGATCTTCGGGTTGGCGTCGGTGTCCACCTTGCCGACCTTGGCCTTGCCGTCATAGTCAGCCGCCAACTCATCTATGATCGGCGCCAGGGCCTTACACGGACCGCACCACGCCGCCCAAAAATCCACCAGCACCGGGCGATCCGATTGCAGCACCGCCTCGTCAAAATTCGCATCCGTAATCTCAATTGTGTGAGAACCAGCCATATTGTCTCCTTCAGTCAAACCTCATCGAAACAGCGAGGCATTCTAGAATCTCGCCCGCAAGGGGTCAACCTCACGCCGATCCGCGTATTTGAGGAAGTAGCGGGTAAGCATTCCTTGGTGATGGCATTGGTGGAGTCCATCCGCATCCTCCTTCACCCGGAAAAAAGTCGAGCGCCGCCGCAATCGTTTGATCGCGGCGGCGCTCGGCTACATGCCAACACATTACGATAGGGCGAGTTACTCTCCTCGACGCATCCACGCCAGGCCAAGCATCATGAACATGAGCGGGATCATCCCGAGTCCGCCGCAGGGGCTCCTCACGACACCGCCTCCGCCGTCACCGGTTCCATCGCCGTCGCCTCCGGTCCCTGTGGTTCCCAGGGCGGTCTGAATCGTGCTCTGGAACTGGCTGATCATCACGGATGCGAGCGTCGTGAAACCCGGTGTGCAGATCGAATCTTCGGGACACACTGTTGCCTTAAAGCAGGCGCCCTCTTGATGGTAGTCTTCCACGTCCAGGTCGGAACTCACAACGCCCTCGATGATCCCCGTCGTCGCATCGACGATGGGGCCGCCGGAGTTTCCGCCAATGATGTCAAAATCCGCCTCGAAACCGTTCTCTACAAGCCCTTGTACGGTTGCGTTGCCTGAAAACTTTATGGGCAGACCCGCTCCGAATCCGATCGCAACGAGGCTCTGGCCAACCGCAACCGAACCGCTCGATCGAATTACGACCGGCGTACGGCCTGTGACAGCCCGGTCCAGCTTGACCACGGCCCAGTCGTTGGCCGTGTCCGCGTTATTAACCAGACCGAGAATCTCGGCGCCGCGATAGACCTGATTCGTTGTGAAGGTAGAGGGATTAACACCCTCTTCGCGGACGGCGTAATCAAAGACGAAGTAAAACGTGTCGAAGGCCGTGCGTACGCCATTTTCATCGAGGCAGTGGCCTGCGGTTATGAGGATGTCGGGCGCGATGAGCGTCGCAGTGCAATTGGCCGCTGTGGGCTGTTCGGCAAACCGTTCGCCGGCGCAGAGCGGATTGAACTGGTCGGAGAGGGTGCCAGCGTTGATCGTGAATGTCCCGTCACCGTTGTCGGTCAACGTGTCGGCGGCAATGAATGCACAAACGGAGTCGCCGATTCCCCGAAGCATTGCGCTCGAAGCGAAATAATCCGTGCGATCGTCCGGCGGTCGGATGATGCGAGGCCGCGATGCGCCCTCAACTAAGCTGACGCCGGAGCCTAACCCCAGCAATCCCAGACTAACGGCCATGATACGTAGACGAACTAACCCCTGTGTCATCCTGTGTCCCTATCCAAAAAGTTTGTTTGAAAACCCGGCCCACTAAAGAACAGCGTATTTATGCGATGTAGATCGTGATGTCAAACACGTCAATGGCGCGCGATCAAATCGCAGGTGACAATTCGGTTAATAGCCCACGTATTCTTGACGATTCCGGCGAGAATTGAGCATTCAGTTGCGCAGTTGCACGTCGTTACTGATAAACTCGCATTGGCGATCGGGATATATATATTGATAACTGGATCGATATATGGCTATTGTGTTTGGGGCAGGTATGAAGTGAGTACCGTATGAACATATCGCCACGCTCGCGATCCGGAACGAATGGCTCGGTTCCAGCGGGAATCCAAAGTTCTCGCATCGCTCAACCATCCGAACATCGCAGGCATCTATGGGTTTAATGAGGAGACGAGGGTAACATTCTACTTTTTTTCGGTTGGTTGGCGGGTCGCGTGCCGCACCCTCAACCTCGCCCGAAAGGAGCCGTCGTCACGCCGGTCGAAACCCTGTTGATGTGTAGTTATTGCTGACCTGCGCCCGGCCGATCTCGGTGAACCCCAGTTCAAACAACCCAATCACCATGTCGTCAATCTCGCCGGAGAACTCGTCGGCTCGGGGCGAAAGCGGGATCGGATAAACGACCCAGAGAAGACCGGTGGATACGATCCGATGACGCAACTTACCCGCGAAGTAGACGGCTTCATCGGCCGTTAGCGGCGCTATGAAGCCTAAATCGAGGGGGCCGGTGGGAGGGCGCTCCGTCTCCGTTAGGTAAGTTTCGATTTCTCGCCGGGCCTCGACGTTGTGCCCTCCGACCCAAACGCGCTTGCCTGGACCGACCCCCCGGTCTTCGGCGGTGGTCGTTGGATTTTCCGTTCGTAGACCGGCCATTCGCAGATCCTAGAAGAGCTGTCGGAAGCGAGCGACTTCATCGAGACGTCGTTGTGTGATCGCTACCGCGTCGGGGTTGAGATCGCACCCCAGCCAGCGGCGTTTCAGTCTGGCCGCGACGGCGAGCGCCGTGCCGCTGCCGCAGAAGAAATCCGCGACTACGTCGCCTTCGTTGGAACTTGCTCGAATGACCCGTTCCAGAAGCGACTCCGGCTTCTGCGTCGGATAGCCCACTCGTTCCTTGGCCACGGTGGAGAGGAAGGGAATGTCCCACACATCGGGGATCGCAGGCCCCTCCGGATGGAAATACAGGCGGCCGTTTCGCGTCTGCTTAAATGGTCGGCCGTCGGAGGACATCCTCAGATCGAGCGTTCGGTATTCACCGTGCCTCATCCGATTGAACGTATGGGCGCCGACCTTTTTGGCGTAGAAGAGGAGTGTATCGTGCTTGCGGGCGAACCACCGCTTAGCTACCCCGCCGCTGCGATAACTCCAAATGATTTCGTTCAGAAAGTTATCCTGGCCGAATACTTCGTCGAGCATCACCTTCACGTAGTGCACCGTCCGCCAATCCAGGTGTATGAATATGCAACCCGTGGGCGACAGCAACCGGTGCATCTCCTTCACCCTCGGCTGAAGGAAGTCGAGGAACCCGCGCACACCTTCGCCGTGTCGATCGTTGAACGTCGCTCGGTGTCGTTTGGTCGGCCCGAGCGTACGATTCGAGTTGAAAGGCGGATCAGCGTAAATAAGATCGCAACAGCCGTCGGGCAGCGAACTCATGAAGACGAGATTGTCGTCGCAGACGATGCGGTCCAGCGCTAGCCCGACTGTTGTCGCCGTCGTCGTGCTATGCACGCCAGAAAGACAGCACCCGTTCGACCTCATCTTTGCTCCCGATGATGAGCGAAGTTCGTTCGTGGAGGGAGGTGGGTATCTTGTCTAGGATTCGCTGCTTACCATCGGTCGCCGATCCCCCGGCCTGTTCCGCAATAAAGGCCAAGGGATTGGCTTCATACAAAAGCCGCAACTTGCCCTTGGGGGCTTTCAGCGTCGGCGGATACAAGAACACGCCGCCGTGCAGCAACGTCCGATGGAAGTCGGCCACCAGCGAGCCGATGTAACGCAGCCCATACCCCCCGGCCTTGTCCGTCTTAACCCAATCTAGGTAATCCTGGATGCCCTTGGGAAACTGACGGCTGTACGCCTCGTTGACGCTATATGTTTTGCCAGACGTCGGCATGGTCACATGCTCGCGGACGAGGCGGAACGCTCCGATCGAAGGGTCCAGCGTGAACATGTGCACCCCGTAGCCGGTGGTGTAGGCCATGACCGTGCTGCTGCTGTAAATCACGTACCCCGCGGCGATTTGTCGATATCCAGGCTGCAGGATGTGGTCCATCACCTTTCCAGCTCCGGCATCGTCCCGTCGCTGTAGGATCGAGAAGATCGTCCCGATGGAGACGTTCACGTCGATGTTGCTCGATCCGTCGAGGGGATCGAACAGGACGATGTACTTCGCCCGGTCGTCGGGTTCCTTGAGGATGCGCGGCTCGTCGTCCTCCTCCGACACCATGATCCCGACGTTGTCCCGATAGCCCAGGCAGGTGGCAATCGTATCATTGGCAATGACGTCGAGCTTCTGGACCATCTCGCCTTGGACATTGGTGGCACCGGTCTCTCCGAGGATGTCCACCAGTCCCGCCCGACGGACGTGGGCTGAAATGACTCGCGTGGCCAGCGTGATCGCCGACAAGAGCCAGCTGAACTCCCCGCTCGCACAGGGATGGGCACGCTGTTGTTCGAGGATATGTTGTTCGAGGACCAGGATCGTTTGTTTCATCGTCTTCGCGCCCTTCTAATGACCCTCCCCCCGCCGGACCGGGTGCAACGGTAGCAAATGATGACGAGAATGCAACCGGTGGTTTTCGTAATGGATGTGGGAGCCAACAGCACTAGCCCTAATGATCGCGGTGCGGCGGTACAAGCCTCAGCTCGCCTGAAACAATCAGAGCCACGAGCGGATCGGTCGTGTCGTCCGCCTGCGGTGTACTCCACGCTTTGATCGTGGCGGACCGTTTCCTTGTCCTCTGCGAGGCGAATGGTCTCTTCAGCGGACCACACGGTCGCTAATCCGACGGTCGGGGGTTCGAGTCCCTCCCGGCGCAATCGTAGTGGGAATCTTAGCGCATCTTTTCCCAGCCTCCCCGCGGCGGAAGTTTCGCTAGGCGTTATACTCTCCTCGATGGAACCCTTGGCCTCACGAATCAGACCTAGGAGATTAGAGGATTTCGTCGGCCAGGTACATCTGGTTGGTCCTACCGGCCCCTTGTGGCAGGCGATCCAGGAAAAGCACCTTTTCTCCTTTGTTCTTTGGGGCCCGCCGGGCGTCGGTAAGACCACTCTGGCACGGATTTACGCGGAGTCGTTGGACGCGCGGTTTTTTGAACTCTCGGCCGTCTCTGCCGGCAAGGCGGATGTGAAGCAGATCGTTGAAACCGAAACCGCCCAATCCAAAATCCTTTTTCTCGATGAGATTCACCGCTTTAACAAGGCTCAACAGGATTATCTCCTGCCCTACGTGGAGCGAGGGGAACTTACCCTCATCGGCGCCACGACCGAGAACCCGAGTTTTGAGGTGATTGCTCCGCTCCTCTCGCGAATGAAAGTCTTTGTGCTCAATTCCCTAAGCGATGAAGAACTCGAAACCATCATCGACCGTGCCCTCAAGGCGCTTGACGGCCAAGGTCAATCGGACGTCCCACGCGAGGCCAAAGATTGGTTGGTCGGCTTTGCCGATGGTGATGCTCGCCGGGCGCTCACCGTGCTGGAAAGCACGCAGAAGCTTTATGGCAGAATCTCGGTTGACAGTCTACAGAAAACCGCCCAATCCAAACAGTTGCGTTACGACAAGTCGGGTGAGGAACACTACAACCTCATCAGTGCGATGATCAAGAGTATGCGGGCCAGCCAACCCGACGCGGCGCTCTATTATCTCGCACGGATGATCGAGGCCGGGGAGGATCCGAAGTTCATTGCACGGCGGATGGTGATCTTCGCCTCCGAAGATATCGGCATGGCCCAGCCTACGGCGCTCGTGGTGGCCAACGAGGTCTTCCGGGCGGTGGAGACGATCGGCTTACCCGAAGCGGGATTGAATCTCGCTCATGGCGCGATCTATCTTGCGAGCGCGCCAAAAACGAGAGCAGTTTACTATGCCCTCGGGGCGGCCATGAAAGATGTGAGACAATTGGGGGCCTTGCCCACACCGCTCAGCATCCGCAACGCCCCGACGAAACTGATGAAAGACCTGGGCTACGCCGCCGGTTATGAAAAATACACCCAGGATGACCTATTGCCGGAGAAACTCAGGGGGCGGAAGTATTATCATCCCAAGGGGAAACAGCCCGAATGACGGTTGAGGACTCGACATGCTCATGCAAGCGTGGGCATGCCACCCGTCGGTTTTCTAATCCGACTGTCGGGGGTTCGAGTCCCTCCCGGCGCGATGGTATGGCATTACCCCGACCCAGGTGCGCTCGGGTTTTCGTATTCTTGATCGTTGGCTTGATCGAAGCATTCGCGGAATGCGGTTCGCACGTTGGGGTCGAGTTGGTCCGCGAACGAGTCCGAGAGGTTGTTGCAGCGGATGAGTTCCACCACATCTCCCCAGTCCTTATAACGCCAGGTGACCAGCTTCAACTCCACGAGCCGCGCCAGTGTAACCGTTCGTAAGTCTCCCTGAACGACCGCCACTTTAGGATCAGGAAAGCGCACCGATTGATTCTTGCTGGTGCGGCCCGCAAGCTGCCCCGCGATCAGCACGTCAATCGCCACCTCGGACTCGGGGTCGATGAAACGACGAGGCAACCGCGGAACGCGCCGGTAAAACGTGCCCCCGAATTCACTAACAAACCGTTGAAAGTCGGCCTCTGTCAGCACGATATCCACGTCGATCGTCTGCCGCGAATAGTTGTATGCATTGAGAGCCAGCCCGCCGATAACGACGTAATCTACGTTCGCCTCGCGTAGCCGGGTCTCCAGATCGCGTAAGGTATCCCAGACCGGCCCAGTCCTTTCGAAGAACATGCCTGCCTCCGTCATCCAGTGGATTCGTGATCGAGGAATCATGATCGTCGTATAGCGAATCGCGCGTCTCTGCTTGTCGCCGCCCGTAGCGAGTGTGCGCGGGTCACTCGCGTTCTGATCGACGCCTTCGTGCCTTCGTGCCTACTTCTGCTTCTCCCCTTGCTGTTTGAGCGAATCGAGTTCGGCGCGGAGGGCGGAGAGTTTGTCTAGCTCTTTTTGATGCTCCGCTTCGGTCTCGGCCTCGATCAGCCGGTCGATTTCGGCGTCGGAAACGACCTCGGAAGCGGCGCTCATCTCGACGTCCTGGGCCGCGACGTCCTCGACCGTGTCGAGGAACATGTTCATCCGCTCCTCCATCGTCTGGGACTGCACCATCGCCTTTTCCCAGTCGGCCTGGGTTTTCACGAGATCGGTTTCGCCGAAGAGCTTGCCGATCTCCAACGCCATCAGGCCCATGCTCTTGGCGAAGTCCGCCGACGCCTCCGCTTGCCGCTTGATGAGCAAGGCGTTCTTAACGGAGAGCAGTTGCCGTTCGAGCATTTTGCGGATGGTCGCGGTCTTCTTGAGCGAGTTGCGAATGAACGTGTATTGGGATTGATCGCCGATTTTCTTGGCCTGTTGGGCGTTGCGGATGAACTCGTCCTGGAACTTGCCCTGTTCGCGGATGGACTTCTCGATCCGCCGAACACCCTGGCGGATTTTGATGTCCCGCTCGATGCGTCGCTCTTCGGCTGATTTGAATAAGGCCATGTTGGTCGGTTCCTAGTCGTAATCGCTCTCAGGAATCATGATCCATAGGATGATGTACACGAGAATCCCGGGGAACGCGATAGAGAGGATTGAAAGGAGGACATAGCCGACCCTCACGGCCGTCGAGTCGATCCCGAGATACACGCCAAGACCGCCGCACACGCCGCCGATCCAGCGATCGCTCACGCTACGACGGAGTCGCCTATCGTGTAAGCTCATTTGCGTGTCCGCTTCGCTGTTTACGATTGCTCCGCCGCCGCGAATTGTGCACGGTCATGCGAATTTTAGCCTTCCTCTGGGGACAGGGACGACCCGACCCAACTCCCGTGCCGTCTCGATCCATTCTCGCGCCACGCGTTCGACAGCACGCAATGCGTCTTTATTCGTTCGTCCGTCGGCCATGCATCCGGGTAGCTCAGGAACCTCGGCCACGAATGCGCCGTCTTCCGCCGACCAGTAGATGATGACCTCATACTTCAAACGGAATCTTCCCGGCGATTAGTCGTAAACATCTCGGCGTTTCGGCGTTTTCGCATTTCGGCGTTTCCCAGCTACGATTCCTGCGTCGCGTGTCGTTCCCGGACAGACCGGTCGGCCTCATCGAAGGCTTCGACCGTATCGGTAATCGCCCCCGCGTCCATTTTCTCCCATACGTTCATCACTGTCTTTCCCGCTTCACTCAGCGAAGCGGACCCTTCGTCGACGGCTGCCCCGATGGACAGTATCTCATCGAGACGCTCCTGGTAAATCTCGGACTTCACGGCGTCGGATTCGATCAGTTTACCCAGCCGTAGGATATCCGACTCACTGACCAAACCCAAGCGGTTTGACTGACCGGCTCGGTCGGCATTCTCCCGCAACATACGGAGCCGCGAAACGGTCAGCATTTCCTTGCTGCGGATATTGAGCTGCCGAGCGAGCATGAGTTGCTCGGTGGTTTTCAGCTCGAACTCTTGAGCCAACATGCGGCGGATCTCAGGCGTCTTCTCCTGGGCGCCTCGCTCAAACAGCGTGTGCTTGTCCGTCGCGATCTTGGTGATTTTATTGAGTAATTGCTTGCGGTCTTTATCCAGCAGAAGCTCCTGCCGGCGCAGCTCCGATCGCGTCATCCGCGACAACGGTTGCTTACGCTTGGTCAACCATTCGAGCAGTGCCATTCGTCAATCCGTGGGGCTACGTCGGCTCCGGGTCCGAGGGGCGGCGGGACTTGTTGGGGGTGGCCGATTTCGGTTCATCGATACGCGGAGCAGCTGCCGCTCGGACGTCCTCCCGCGCTGGAGCAATTCGCATCGGCGCGACCGGATGCGGCGAGGCCTCCGCAGTCTTCGCCTTGCCGACATCGCCCTCAAACTCCTTGAGGATCGCCAGTTCGTCGGCGCCAGCGAGGGCAGTTCCCATCCCCATCTCCAGACCGCCCACCAGTTCGGCGTCGGCCTTGAGAGCCTCCAACAGTTCCTCGGCCTCGACCGCGTGTTCGGTGAGTTCGGCCGTATCGGGCAGTTCGGCCATCTGACCCTGCTGGATCAATGTCAAGTTGTGGATATCCGTGCTGATGATGTTGATTTGCTGATTCAACATCGCCGCCGTTGTATTCTGCCGGATGATGTCCTTGCGCAATTGAGCAATTTGTGCCGCAAGACGCCTTTTCGGTACGGCGGAGGTAGCGGCCTTGCCCTGGGCCAAAAGGTCGGCGTCCTTCTGCTCGAGCTTCCCAATGTCCTCGTAGATGCGGTCGCGACGCTGGGAAAGCGCGGCGCGTCGCTCGGCGAGGAGGTTGATTTTGGCGGCCTCATCCCCCTCGCCGGCGAACAACTGCCGAATGCGGTCGATGACATTCATCGATCTTTTCTCCTGCGGCCGTAAGGGCGCTCCGCGGAACAACAGAAACTCGCCGTCCTTCTTAGACACTCGCAACTCCGGGTCGGTCGCAGCCACCTGGTCAAATCCCTGCCGCACGACATCCTCGGGCAGGTTGACGGCGCGGGCCACCGACGAGGCCGACAACCCGCCAGTCAAAAGGTCGGCGCTGCGCTCCTCAACTAGGCGGCGGACGCGGTCTACCTTCTGCTTCGCTCCTTCGGGATCGAATATTTTCAACAGCCGCGGATCGACGGAGTCGCCGGCGGCCATCGTCCGCCATCCGCCCGAGCCGTCGGGTTCAACAAGCACAACCGCGGTATTAGCGATATCGAGCCGGGTTCGGCGGGCTTCCTCAGTAAAACCGCTGGGGCTGCACACGCCGATAATATGCGGCACCTTAGCGTCGCCGACCAATCGGTTCACATGGTCGACCAACTCACTGACGCCAATCGGCGGCGCCGGCCGATCACTCGACGAAACGTAGTGATTCAGCGGCGAAAGCACGGATGCGATGGCCACACCGGTGCGGCGCTTGCCGAACCACCATCGCCGCTCAAACCCGAGCAAGGCTACCCGGCGGTTGGCGGGGAGCGACTTCAGCAGCTCGCGATCGTAGATTCGGTTTGAGGCCATCAAGGCCCGCAGGCGATCGGTTTCGTCATACCTGGCCCGCTGCCAGAGCGATCCGCGAAAATCCCTCCCCTTGGCTTGCTCCAAATTGACTTCAACCGCCGCTAGGAAGTCGGTCTCGCACTGAAAGGCTTTTGCGGTATCGGGGGCCATCGTATTCACTAATAGTTACGAGTTACAAGTTACAAGTCAGTCTATCTATCACGGAAGTCCTTTAGTAATTCGTAACTGGTAACTCGTAACTAGTAATCTAATGTTGCCCCGCACTGGCTGCAGAAGCGGGCGTTGCGATACTCGACCTTTCGGCAGTTAAGCCGCGGGCAATACATCGCCCTCGCCCGGCCGAACATGCGGGTCCGCTCCGCGGTTCCGACGCGCCGCCACGGGCGAGCCAGACTCCACACTCCGCGACCGATCCCACCCACAATGCACCATACCACGTACACCAGCCCGAACAAGAAGGCGGCGACGCCGAAGACCAAGATCAGTGCGACGAGCAGCAAATCGCCATGCACGGTCGTCTACTCCCATCCTCTACGTCAAAATCCCTAGGTCTTTCCCGCAGAATATGCAGAATCGATCGTTGGGGTGGACGTAGGCCTGGCACGCACCGCATCGCGGCACTGATTCTACAAGTTGCTTCCCGCAACGGATGCAGAATTGGTCGTCACGATGCACCGGTTGATCGCAGGCCGAGCAGTGTGGCGCCACCCCCTGCGATGTGCTTCGGGGAGGAAGCGGTGGTGGACCACTTCCCGGAACGAACGCCGCGAGCATCTCCGCGGCTGACGCATACCTTCTGTCCAGGCGCGTATAGCTGCGGCGAACGATCTCGTCGAGGTACGAGGGCACGTCGGGTCGCAGCGAACCGGGCATCTCGTTACCCTGCGGGCGCTCGCCCGTCAGCATCTCAAAGAGGATGATTCCGCACGAATAAAGATCGCTGCGGGCGTCGAGCGGGGCGCCTTCCTTTTGTTCAGGGGACATGTAGGCGAGCGTGCCGGAAAGCTCGCCGCCATCCGCGGCCGATATGCTTCCGCTTTGAGTCATGGCCTGGGCGGTCATTCCGCCGACGAGGCCCAGTCCGAAATCGGCGACCTTCACCTCATGCTCCTGAATCGTGGCGATGGATTCTCGCAGGTGGGCCAGGAGAATATTGGCGGGCTTGAGGTCGCGATGGATCACGCCGTTGCGATGGGAGGCGTCCAATGCGTTCAGCGTGCCGCGCATGATCGCCACGACCGCGGGAATCGGAAAGCGGTTGCGTTGGTCCTCAATCACCACCCGCAGCGACGGGCCATCGACGTACTCCATGATGAGGTAGGGCGGATCGGCGTAAGGGTCCATGTCGATGGCCCGGACGATGTTGGGGTGGCGCAGACCGTGGATGGCGACGCCTTCGCGTTGGAGGTTGCGAACGTACTGCGGGTCGGTGGGGACCTTGATGGCGACGACCTCGCCGAAGATGTGGTGACGCGCTCGCCAGACTTCGCCGAAACTGCCTGCGCCGACGCGGGCCTCAAGGAGGTAGTTGTGGATTCTGTCGCCTTCGTGGAGTGATGCCATTCTCCGAACCTTCCCCTGTGCGGCCGCAGCGTCAGCCCTCTTCCAACCGGACAGCCTGATGTTCGCAGACTTTCAGATTATAAACCGCCGCCGCGAGAAATCCAAGTAAAAGGATCATCCAGGTGAAGCCGCCGTGCCCGCGTACCCCGCCCAACAGGAAAAACGCGGCTGCCGCGTCGGCCAGCGTATAGCCGAATAACATGACCCCCGCCGCGACGTTGGAGTCCTTGGAAACAACCCAGGGGGTCACGAAGAAGGTCGCCCAGGGAAGGACGAGCACGATCCCCATCCAGGTCAGGACGTACTTGATGGTCTGCCAGATCGTTTCGAGGTGTTCGGGGTGCTTCCAGAACCAGATCACCGCCCCGGCCCCGGACACCACCAGGACCGCCGTAATCACCTTCCCGCCGATGTATTGCCCGATCGTCGTCAGTACCATATTCACACCCGATGATAGGTTACTCCATTGATACCCGCGCGGCGATTCCACGGTACGCCGCTAACTATAATTCGGTGGGAAGGCGGAATTATCCACAGATTCAAGGTCAGGTGGCCCACCTCCTGTGGAGGTGGGGGAGATTATGATCGTGGGCATGTCGTTGCTCGTAAATCATCGACTTCCCCAGGTCCAAAGGACCTGGGACACCAGCCCGCCATCTATCATTCGGACGAGGGGCTTGATTATCCACGGCATTAAACCGTCCTACGGGGGTAGGTCCAATCCCAGCCCATGTTGTGAGGCTACGGAGCTACGAAAACGTGGGTGATCAGGTAGAAATCGTGCAAGTCGATGTCGGCGTCGTGGTCGGGGTCGAGAAGCCGCGTGCAATCGGAGGGGATGGGGACGCCGGGGCCGGTGAGGTTCAACTGGAACGTGGCGAAATCGTCTAACGTCGTCAGGCCGTCGCCGTTGAAATCGGCGCGGTATTCGCACTCGTCGGGAACGCCGTTGTCGTTACAGTCGCGGCTACGGAGTTCGCTAATATCCAGAGCGTCGTCCATTTTGTTGCCGTTGCAATCCCAGGGCCCGATGCGTAGGAAATAGATGTCCTGCTCGCCATTGAAGGTGGCCGCGTAGGCGACGTTCACCCCAAGGTCGTCCGAGACCATGTGGTAATAGTCGCCGAGCTTGGCTTGCTGTGGCCAGCCGACGTAACTATCGAATACTGGGCTTACCGGAACATTCGTCGACCACGTCTTTCCGGTGTCAGTCGAAAAGGCGTAGTACACTTCGGAGAGGTTCGCGCTGGGCGCGTCGAGGTAGTTGCGAGTATCGTTCCAGACTACGTCGATTCGCCCGTTGGGTGCGACCGACATCATCTCGAACCACTGCCATGCACCGTTATTTATCGTATCGTCATTCACGCGAATCGTGCCGCTCCAAGTAACGCCGCTATCAGGGCTTCGGTAAAACGTGAGGTCTAACTCACCGGTGCTGTACTCGCAGTGACGCAGTACATACACGAGCGCCTGCAATGGGTGCGAGGTGTACGCACCTGCCACCCATGATTGGCCCAAAAGGCCTCCGGGATTGGGCGAAGTCGCTCCCGCTGCGGTTGCTGCGTTTTCACAGTAACAACATTCGCGGACCAGGAACCACAGGAGACCTCCGGGATCCCGGACACTATCCGATCTCCAGATCTCGTCGAAGTAGACGTCTACCGCCCAAAGCACTCCATCGGGGCCGACCGACAGCATCGGGTAGAGAAGAAATGGTCCAGCCCAAAGGTCAAATCTGTTACCCCCGTCTGTGGAGGAGAAAAAGAAGTCACGGTTCATACCATAGATATTCCCTCTACCGGGGCCATTGGTTTGATCGACCGCCATCCAGGACTTGTCGAGCGGACGGCGGATGACTTGGGTGCGCTGGGGCCAGG
This sequence comes from Phycisphaerae bacterium, assembly GCA_020056715.1. Taxonomy (GTDB): domain Bacteria; phylum Planctomycetota; class Phycisphaerae; order UBA1845; family UBA1845; genus SBAX01. The sequence continues at coordinate 14,941 of JAGVHG010000027.1, forward strand.
TGATGCCGCCGTCGAAGGACTTGAAGAGGCGCGATTCATCGAAGTTGAACGAGAAGTAATAGATTTCTCCATCCGGTCCAGCGGCAAGGACCGGGTCGGTACCAAACACCCCCGGATCGAGTGAGTCGCGGAACACCCAGGTGTGTCCGCCATCGTGGCTATAAGCCCAGCCGGGCTGGCGAAAATCCGATTGAACGCTGTCAAACTGCCGCCAGCCGATGACGATCTTGCGAGGATCGGTGGGATCGACGGCGATCGAGGTTTCGTTGGCGGCATCGCCGAGAATGTTGCAACCGTGAGCATCGACGTTGACCTGGATGCTCTTATAGCCGTCGCGTACCCACGGTTCGCAATGCTGGATCACGCCCGCGGGCACGACGGTGGGTTTTGGCATCCACGGAAGCGTCGGGGGACGCTCATGAGGCGTAGTCAGTTGAGCCTCATGCTGACCCGACGCAGCAGGCGCCCAAGCCGCCGCAATGACTAACCAAAGCATTGTCGTTGACATAAGTCGGAACATCCCCAAACACCATCGCAATCCACATGCCGGTCGTCCCTTACAATTGTAGCTCGTCAACTACGACTGTTCCCGCAATTGAGAATCAAGCTTCTTTTCGGACGTACTGGCGGCATCCTTGGATGTCGATCAGGTAGCGACGGGGGTGGGGGCGGGCATGGCGCAGACGATGCAGCTCTTGCCCTTCTTCTTGGCGTCGTACAGGGCGCGGTCGGCGTAGCGGATCAGCGACTCCGCGTCCTTGGGTTCAAGCAATTGGAGGCTGGCGATCCCCACGCTCATGCTGACCCGGACGTTGGGGAACCTCTCGGCCACGTCGCGTGAAAAACGCTCCGCCATGCGTTCGGCGAGGATGCGGGAATTCTCGGCGTCGGTCTGGGGAAGAAGAATGATGAACTCATCGCCGCCATAGCGGGCGGCGAGGTCGGCGGTGCGGAGTTGCCCGACGATCGTACCGGCCGTGAGAACCAGCAGTTCGTCGCCCACCTGGTGTCCGAACGCATCGTTGGCCGCCTTGAACTCGTCCAAGTCGATCATCAGGCAGGTCAGATCGGTGCTGTAACGCACGGCCTCCGAGAACCGTCGTTCGAGCATCTCGTTGAAATGGCGGCGGTTGTATAGGCCGGTCAGAGGCTCGCGCGAAGCGAGTTCCCGAAGCTGATGCGTCCGATACGCGACCCGCTCCTCCAATTCGGAGTTCAGGCGGACGATTCGTTCGTGGGTGTGCTGATGCTGGTCGGCCATGAGGTTGAACGTCGAGGCGAGACGCCCGATCTCATCGCGGCGTGTTACCTGGCTACGAACTTCGAGCTTCCCCTGGGAGAAGCGGAGCATGGCGTCGGCAAGCCCGTCCAACGGAGCCACGATCTTACGGACCAGAAGGAATCCGAGCGGAATGGCCACCACCATCGCAAGGATTCCGACCCCGACGACCAGGTCCAGCTTGCCGGCCATCGTGCGTTGCCAATTGTTCGCCACCATTCCGGTACGGACATAGCCGATCAATTTGGAAGTTCGATTGTCGCTGCCGTCATCGCCGTCGGCGCGTACGCTGATCGGGTAGGTCACATCCAAGAAAACCGGGGCCTCTTCGCTGGGGGCGTGAAAGACCGGCGTCCCGGGAACGGGAACTCGCTCACTTTCATTGCGTTGAAGTCGTTGGAGTACGTGGACGCTGTGGTGTTCGGCCACAGCGAGTTGCTCGCCGTAGGCGTCGGAAAAAATGACGTAGAGCAGCGGTAGTCCGTTGGCCGACTCCACAGCAAGCGCTTCGAGTTCCGAAGCATTCCCGCCCGTCATGATCGCGCCGGCGGCCTTGGAGAGTAAGGAGGCAACCCTCACCATCTGCTCGTCGTGCTGCTCGCGGGCGAGTTGACCGCTCGATTGCAGCAGGTACCCGGACACGGCGGCCGTCACCGATAACGTCAACACCACGACCAGAAAGGTGGCCTTGAACTGCAAGCTCAAGACCGAATCCATCACCCGCCTAAGCGTCGAAGGGTTCACGTCGGGTTTGAATGGGGCTGTGGATAAAGACTGCGCCATATCATTTTCCGCGCGCGATCCTTAGTTCGGTCCGTGGGACCGGCTTAACAGATACGGACGCGCATTCTGCCGAAATGCCTATCGACGCGACAAGGAAGGGACGTAATTACGAATTAAGAGTTACGAGTTACAAGTTACGAGTTACGAAAGGGAGAAAGACATTTCCCGCCGTTGTTTAGTAGTTTGTAGTTTGTAACTTGTAATTTGTGATTTGTGATTTGTAACTCGTTATTTGGTAACTTTTTAGCCGAATGCAGCACATTTTGCACGGCGCAGTGATTTTTGGAAACGAGAATGCCCGATAGATTAGGTCATGCACGCAGCGGCGGAGC
>JAGVHG010000188.1 GCA_020056715.1 Phycisphaerae bacterium
GGTGATCGCGATCAGTACGACCTCCCAAACCCGACGGAGACCGTGTAGCAACCGCTCCCCACACAACCGAGGGCAACGTGCGTGGATCTAGTCAAACGGACTCTTTACCGCTCGATGATAGGCGTCCTCAAGATCTATCAAAGACTGTTCCTGGATTTTCGTGTTTGGGGACGGGAGCTGATTCCGCCCGGCCCGAAGATTTACGTCACCAACCACATCACCTCGACCGACCCCAACTGGGTGTTGCCGGTGTTCGCCGAACCTGTGCATGTCATCATCGGCCCAGGCTACCAGTCGAAGGTCACGGCCTGGATCTTTGACTTCTTTGAGCAAATCAACGCCATGCCCGACTATCGCAAGACCGTCGTGGACGCCGCCGTCCGGTACTTGCAGAAGGGTGAATCAATCTACACTGCCCCGGAGGGTGACATCCAAGAACCGTTCCAGCTTGGGCATTTCTATCCCGGAGTCGCCAGGATCTACCGCAGAACCCGCGCCCCGATTATTCCGATCGCTTTGGTCGCCCCGCGCAGCGCCATGAGCGAGTGGCCGATGAAGATCGTCGTCGATGGTCGGGTCTACCGATACATCATGGTCTTTCGCGGTCCGTACTGCGTGAACGTCGGCGAGCCGTTCTACCCGGATACGACCGATGATGGCGGTTCGGAGGAGGACCAGCGTGTCATGGAAGAGATCAAAGAGCGGATTCGCCTGCTGGTTGACGACGTGCGGACGAACAAGTTTTGGCAGTAGGCGTCGAACAGCAAGGGACTGCGGGTATTACCGGGCTTGGCTAACCGCGTCTTCGATGGCCTTCGCTGCGACCAGCGCTCCGTCCTCCGCGGAGAGTAGCGCTCCCAGCCGGGCGGCCCGATCGTTCGAGGCCGGATCGTCGATCACCGAGCGTAGGGCGTCGGCCAAAGCACGCGGCGTTAGCCGGCTGCGTTTCAAAGTCACGGACACGCCCAGACGCTTGGCTCGGGCGGCGTTGTCAAACTGGTCATGGGCGAATGGGATGATGACCGTGGGTCGCCCGGCGCGCATGGCCTGCGCCGTTGTGCCGATCCCACCGTGATGAACCGTGGCGCTGGCTCGGGGCAGCACCGTCGAAAACGGGACATAGGTAAAGGCACGAACACCAGAGGGCAAGGTCCTTGGTGCGTACTCCGAATACCTGGTTAGGAGGATTCCACGACGGCCCAGGATGCGGCACGCCTCCGCGGCGCAGCCGTAGAAGCCGCCGGACATATGCACAGCCGAAGTACCCAGCGTAAACACAATCGGTGGTTCTCCATCCGATAAAAACTCCTCGACGTCTGCGGGTGGTTGCTCAAACTCACCGTGCCGATCAAACCAGGGGAACCCGCAGATTCGCCCGTTCGGAGGGTCGTCGGATATCGGACCTCGAAAATGAGGCGACCACAATCCGAGGTTGACGACGCCGCCGAGTGCTTCAGCGAAAAACATGTCCCGCTTGCTAGGAAAACCGTACCGCCGCCTAACCCGGTTGTACCGACGGTCGATGATCCAACGAAGCACCCACCGGCTGATTCGGTCGCGTGATCGAAGGTACCAACCCGACGGGGTTTCCGGTTCCCAGGATAGGATTTGGCTTGGATCCTTGGAGGATGGCCAGAGGATGGGCGCCAAAACCACGCTGGCGCTGGGCACACCGTGACGCTCACAGATCCAATGCGTTCCAGGGCACGTATGATGCGAAAGGACAATATCAGGCCGCAGGTCCCGAATTAGAGAGCCTACGGCGTCGATGGTGTGCGGTATTTGCGGCACGATCAACATATCCAGGGTCAACCGCATCGCTTTGCGTGGGTGCATCAGGTCGGGCATGTCCGCGATTCGACGAAGGTCGAAGTGATCACCCAGGGGGACGAACTCCAGCCCTGCGTCGCGAACCTGTTTTTCGAAGTAAGGATTAACTAGAAGAACGACCTCGTGCCCTCTGTTGCGCAAGGCCATTCCTACAGAGATAAAAGGGTTTATATCCCCCGATCCTCCGACTGTCCTGACTAATACCTTCATGGCCTTCCCTTGCTCTTTGACCGCCTCGTTAAAAGATTGCCACTTGCAACCCGTGGCAAGACATTAGCACCGTTCCAAGTGATAGGTGGCGTGGCTGAACACCAGAAGTGACCTTTGATATACCGCGAGGAGAACTCGCAGCCGTAGCCGATCAAACAACTCCCGCCACTCCCGATCGCTCTTGTTCGTATGCGGGTGACCGAAGAATTCGGCGTTCGCAAGGCTGTCCATCGCGAAAGTAACGTACTTGTCCAGTGGACCCGAAATGACATCCTCGATGATTACAAGTCGCCGGCACACACGCGAGGCTTCGCGAACGATCGCCTCCGGGTCGGGCGTATGGTGCAAAACGGTGATCAGCAAGCCGACATCGAAGCGATCGTCCGGGAAGGGAATCGTCCGGCCATCGTAGATGAGCGGTGAAACGGAATCGGCGTAGCTTCGGTTTCTGACGTCTAGGGGCGTGACATCAATCCCGCGGTCGCGAAGGTTTACACAAATGTTGCAGTCTCCGGAACCGATGTCGAGGATGGTGTCATTTTTCCCAATCCAGTCCACGAACCGTTCGACGAGTTCCTTTGCCCTTCCCGACCCAATCCAGAAGATGAGCCGGCGAAGCGGTCGGGTGCGTTGTAGAAACTCTACGATCAATCAACTGCTCCGCTGATCTGATTCGTCGCGGATAGACGAGGCCGACGAAGGTCGCAGCCCCGACTTGACGCACGGGCCGAGTACACGAATTCCGTTTCCTACGAACCTTTCGCCGAAACGCTCACGGGCGTTTCGGCTGATACGCGGCGACGCGTTGCAACAGTCAGCAAGACATGTATAACCATTAATCGTGCGGGTGGGAACCGTGGCGGGAGCGCGCTCCGCCGCCCCCGTCGGTTCGGCGGCGATAGCCGGAACCTGTTCGTTCGCACGTCCTCAACCAGTATTCGAATCCGTTCTGTAAGTTCCTCCATGCCCCGTTCTTCCTCCTCCAGCCCACTATCTTCAGTCACCTTCGGGGAAAACGGTAAAAATCGTCGGACGAGACTAACCGCGCTTATCCCATGGGTGTGATCGGCTTTATCGTTACCGTCTTATCCGGTCGTGATCTCGGCTTACGCCCGGGGTTCGTGTCTTCGGTCCCCTCACGGGTCTTGCGCGTTGGGACAGTCGCTTCTTCTTTGTTTGCGGGGACCGTGTGGGGAGGCTTTCGCGGCGGCGCAGGCGTGTCGGCCGTGGCGCGAGGCTTACGCACCACGTTACCTTCGACCAATGCGTCCGGACGTCCGGCGCCGGAATCGCGTCCCAAGAACCAATACGATCCGGCGCCGACGCTTAGAACCGCGGCTGTGACGAGCATCATCTTCCGGTGTTTCTCTGAATCCACAATAATCTCCTCTGTTGAAGCGCATCCCTTCAAAATCCTGCATTTGGTTAGACGCGCACGGGGTGGCGGAGTTCCATGTCTTGGAAGAAACGGCAAAAACCTGGGATGAGGTTAGGGTCGCGCGTTACGTGGAGGGGGCGTGGCGAGGGTGATTTCTTTTCGCTCGCCGATGAGACGGAGGTTGAGTCCGCCGGCGGCGTCGAGGGCGACTTCCCAGATTTGTCCGGTCTTGATGCGAACGGCCGGGGCCTCGCATTGGGCCACGCGGACGCCGTACTGCTCGGCGAGCTTGGGGTCGGACATGAGTTGCCAAAACAGGTTCCAGAGCCGGACCTCGAAAGGCTCGTCGGATCCTTCGCCCGGCGCGGCGGGACGCGAGGCCTGGTTGAGGTTGGGAACCAGGGCCGCGATTTGCCGATCGCCGAAGATGCGGCGGAATACGGCGACACTGCCGCTCTTTTCCGGATCTCCCTTGCCGACGGCGTCATGGTCGAACTTGATGACCGCAGCCTCGACGTACATCAACTCGCCGACGACCTCGACGGTCTGCGGATCGCTGAGGACGCCGTCGCGTTCGATTTCGTGCCACACGATGGCACTTACCGTCTGGCCTCGCTGATCGGGCCGTTGATCGATCACGTCGATCTGGGCGACGCGGCGGGAGGCGCTCAACCGGCGGATGTAGTCCCGTAACTCTTGCCGTTGCTGTTCAAGGGCGTCTACCTGGGCCGTGAGGCGGCGAATTTCAAGGGTGCGCAGATTGACCGTAACGAGGACCGTTCCGGCGATTGCCAACGCCGAGCCGATAGCGAATTTCATCCACCGCATGGTCGGTTATCCAAAACTAAGTTCCCGGACCCTTATACACACTGCCGTGATCGAGTTACGGATATTACGTAAGTTCCGCAGCCACCGATATTTACAGCTAACTATCGGTCCCGCTTTCGGGCGGTTACGATGTAGGCTTGGACTCATCTTCCGTTGTTATCGGCTGTTGGACCGGAGAAAAAATTGTTGGAAATCATGTTACTGGCCGCTTGACTCTATCCCCGACCTTCGCTTAAATTACCGTCGTGTGTAGTGTGGTGTTTCGCAGCGTCACCCGGCGACTCTTCGCTGGGGAGAGCGGCCGCCGGGGGTGAAGGGGTCACCAACGCGACTGACGCACCAGCTGTGAACTGGAGAGGGAGGGAAGCGTCGTCTTGGATTCGGCGAGCTTCCCAACGAGCTAAGTCGGGTTTGCTGCTATGGAGGTAGGGGTGATGTTTTCACGCGGTATTGCCTTGTGTTCGATTTTCGCTCTGGCGACCGTTTCTCAGGGAGGGGTGCAGGTGCAGCTTGTGCCTACACCGAATTTGGCGATGTATCCGCCGAATTCAGTAGTGCAGGTGGACGTGAAGTTGGCCCAGTTGCCTGGAGGAAGCGATCAGATCCTTCGCATGGTCGAGTTCGATATGCTGACCTCAAGCACGAGCCTCACCGTTCTTTATTGCGCCGGTGGGGTGAACGCAGGGCTGCCTTGCACGAGCAGCGCGAATTGCCCAACCAGCTTGCCCAATGTGCCTCCTATGTTCTCCTGTGTTCCCCTACCGATGACCCACGACAGGGGCACGTCGGGCACGGGCGACGATTTCTACTTTTGGTCGTTCAACTCGCTGGCCAACTGTGCCCCATTTCCGAATACCTGCGGGTTCAGGCATTTTGTCGATTTCAATCTGCTGGCCGGCCCGGTGGACACACGGTTGAACATGCTGTCGATCGCGTTTCATGGCCTGACCGCTGACGGGACGGCACAGATTCTGCTTCCGGCTAGCGGCGCACCGGTGACTGTGGGAAAGATGCAAGTCACTGTACCGGCGAGTGCGGGTAATTACACACTAAACTTGATGAACGCCGCCGACGCGGGGATAGACCGTGGCGCTCGCGTGGACTTCGGGTTTGACCCGCACATCATCTGGCGGGCGCGCAATGCAGCCCCCGACGATGTTACCGGTGGGACGTTCACGTTCGTGGTCGGCACCGACCCCACCGGCTCATGCTGCGTTAGCGGGAACTGTACCGTCACCACGCAGGCGGGCTGTTCGGGCGCCTGGAATCAGGGCGGAACGTGCAGCCCCAATCCGTGCACCGTTACTTTAGCGTCGTCCGTTCCACCGTTCACCGGTTTTGGAATCCCTACCGTGCCGGCTATGGGGACGCTCTGGCGGTCTGCTGGGAACGTCGTTCGCTTGACGTTTAGCGGGGCCTTGCCTGGCCTCCCGGGAGCGGGACAGGTTTTGATCCAAGAGATGTTGCCTGCGGGCGCGGCGGGACCGGACCTTTCGGCGTCGTTTGCGTTTACGCTAGAGTCGGGGAACACGGTGTTGCGAATTCGAGACGGCTTGGCCGCACCAGCGACAGCAAACCTAGCCCACCGAAAGTGGTATGTGATACGCAATACCGGCGGATGGGCTGGAGTGGCCAACTTTGTGGCCGAATTCCCCTCTCAGGCTGGGGACGCGAGCGGCGACAACCGAGTTCTTCAAGCGGACGCGGGTTTAATCAATACTTTCGTGCCGTGTCTTACGGGCTGCGGGGACCAGAAC
>JAGVHG010000171.1 GCA_020056715.1 Phycisphaerae bacterium
ACGCAAGCGCAGGGCCTCGCGCGCGTCCCGGTCGTCGTCGACGATGAGAATCGGAGGACTCATTCTTACCCCTACCCTTTCGTGTCCGCCGGATACGCCTGTGGAAGCGGGAACGTCACCGGCTATTGCAGATTCGTCCTAACAGTCCCGCCAATGGAACGCGGATGAACCATTGGTCTCATGGATAACATACGATAGATTGCCGGGCGCGTTTTAGTCCGAATAGCCTTGCCGCAACGGCGTACGCCGCTGACGCGACGGCCATAGCCACGACCACTCACGTCAGCGACGCTTTGCCTCTCGTTGGACCGCTAGAAGTTCACGGCTACGTCCTGATTGGCGGCCAGCAACCGAGCCTGAGTCACTGAAATGTACGGATCGTCGTCGATCTTGGTTACCATGAGCGAATCGGCGGCAACCACGCTCATGAGTGGAGTGTGCTCCGGGCCGATCCCGGCCTCGGGAATCCGCAGCAGATGTCCGCTCCTGCAGAAGATGTAGGCGCCCGGCTCGTGGATGCCGTTGAACGGCAGCGTCATGCCCGTCTTGTATGAACCCAATACCTCCTCCGTTTCCTTCGACTTGCTGATGAGTGTGTTCATTGGATGATCTCCTCATTCCTCCGTTTGATAGGCGCCCGCGCCGTCAGCGGGAGCATGTCCCGTTCTTGGCCGGCGCGTCCAGGGGGCATCATCGGCTCGTCTCCTGCGAGATCGGGCAATCGCCCTCAAGCACCTTAAACGGACTAAAGTTTCTTATCCACCATAACCAAACGACCATTGGGCGTTCACGTTTCTTGGCCCTCTCTAAGGGCATTCTATGTTGTACGATACGTGACCTGAGCGCGACCGTCCGCAACGACGACCTTGGTTTCGCCTTGGAAAACGCGGGTTGACGTCCGAGAAAACTTATCCTCGGGAGGACAAACCCGTTCCCCAGCATCCTGTTGGGCGAACGCGCCGTGGAGCGATGTAACCCGTCTCCTTGGTTTAGCCAATAGGATCGTTGGAATTCACAAGGCCTTTGGTCGTACCTCGTCTGCCGCCGTGCTTTCGTAAGCTGTACTAGGCGTGAGCTAATACATGAATGCGCACTACCCGATAATCAGGTCGGACGTCGGCTTTCTCATCTACGGTGTGCATCCGCGACTTTCGGGGAAACGGCTTGAGTCAAGGGCACGCTCACCGGCGTGACAAAGTTGTGCATTTTAAGAAGAGAGGATCTGACATGACGGTCTGCGTCGAAGAACTTCAGGGGCGGGAGACAATGGAGGCCGCGGACGCCCGCACCTCGCTTCTGGCGTCCATTGTCGACTCCTCCGACGACGCCATCACGGCCAAGACCCATGAGGGAGTGATCACGAGCTGGAACCACGCCGCGGAACGTATGTACGGGTACACGGCCGAGGAAGCCATCGGCCAATCCGCGAACATGCTGATGTCGCCGGACCGACCCGAGGAACTGAGCGAGATTCTGGCGAAAATCCGCGCCGGCGAACGCCTGGAACATTATGAAACGGTTCGCCGGTGTAAGGACGGAAAGTGTATTCAAATCTCCCTCACCGTCTCACCGATCTTCGATGCCGCGGGTGATCTCGTCGGCGTTTCGTCCATCGCGCGGGACGTGACGTCCCAGCGGCAGGCGGCGCACTACGCCCGGAGTCTCATCGAGGCCAGCCTTGACCCACTCGTGACGATCAGCCCGGAGGGCAAGATCACTGACGTCAACGAAGCCACCATCAAGGTCACGGGCGTACCCCGGAAGGAGCTGACGGGGACAGACTTCTCGGATTACTTTACCGAACCCGAACAGGCCCGCGAAGGCTACAAGCAGGTCTTTGCCAAGGGTTTTGTCACGAACTACCCGCTGACGATCCGTCATAAAGAAGGTCGGGTGACAGACGTGCTCTACAACGCCTCGCTCTACCGAGATTCCCGCGGCAACGTGCTGGGCGTATTCGCCGCGGCCCGAGAAGTCACCGCCCTGAAATCGGCGGAGGCACAAATTGTGGAACAACGCGCCCGCGAGCTTGAACGCTTGGCCGAACTGGAGCGATTCCAACAGCTCACCGTGGGGCGCGAGCTAAAGATGGTCGAACTAAAGAAAGAGATCCAACAGCTAAAACAGGAGATGGAACGGTCTCGCAAATCCCCGGCCGTGGAAACAGTCGGGACGTGATCGTTCCCAGGATCCGAGAAACTACCGTGACAACGACGCTCGAAGATTTCGCCAAAGCGACGCTAAACATTCTCGATGACGTCGCCGCCGACCGGATGCAGTTGCTCCACGCCCAGGGCGCCATGATCAACATGCTCGAGGACGCCGCGTCCGAAACGCACCAGCGCGACATGACCCAACGGGCCGTCGTCAACGTCCTCGAGGACTCCATTCAGGAAAAAACACACTTGCAGCAGGTCCAGCGGGGCATGTTGAATCTCATGGAGGATTTTGACGCGGAGCGATGCCGCGCCGAGGCCGTGAACTCCGAACTTGATGCCTTTTCATACACCGTCTCGCACGACCTGCGTGCCCCGGTGCGGGCTATGATCGGCTTCACCCGCATCCTCATGGACGAGCACGGGGACGAGTTCTCCGATGAGGTCAAACACTCGCTCGATCGGGTGCTAAACAACGCCGAACAGATGGGACAGCTGGTTGACGATCTATTGGCGTTCTCTCGCCTGGGGCGGCAATCCTTGAAGAAGCAGTCGGTCGCCCCCGCCGTCCTGGTTCGGCAAGCTCTGGAGGTGTTGAGCGCCGCGCAAGCGGGAAGACACGTCGAACTAACCCTCGAAGAGCTTCCGGGCTGTGAAGCCGACCCGATTCTCCTGCAGCAAGTCTATTCCAATCTGCTGGGCAACGCCCTGAAGTATACGCGTCTCCGCGAAACGGCGGTCATCACCGTGGGTAGCGAACAGCGCGACGGGGAATGTGTCTACTTCGTTCGCGACAACGGCGTGGGGTTCGACATGCAGTATGCGGACAAGCTCTTCGGAGTATTCCAGCGTTTGCACCGCGTCGACGAATATGAGGGCACGGGGGTCGGGCTGGCCATCGTACAGCGGATCATTCACCGCCATGGAGGGCGCGTTTGGGCCGAGGCGGCCCTGGACCGTGGAGCAACCTTTTTCTTCACTCTTTCCAGAGGTGACCGATGAACGGAAAACCAATCGAAGTTCTACTGGTGGAAGATAACCCCAACGATGCCGAGCTGGCGTTGCACGCCCTCAAGAAAGCCAAGATCGCCAACCCCATTCACTTGGTTCGTGATGGCGCCGAGGCCTTGGACTTCCTTTTCTGCACCGGCGCCTACGCCCATCGCTCCAAGGCCGACCTTCCCAGGGTGGTCTTGCTGGACCTGAAGCTACCGAAGGTAGACGGGATGGAGGTTCTGCGTCGTATCCGCGAAAACCCTGATACACGGATGATTCCGGTTGTCGCCCTCACTTCGTCACAAGAGGACCGAGACCTTGCGGAGTGTTATCGACTGGGAGTAAACAGTTATATCGTTAAGCCCGTGGACTTCAAGCAGTTTACAGAGGTGGTCAGCCAGTTGGGCCTGTACTGGCTACTGCTCAACCAGCCGCCGGTGGCGGCGTTAGCGGAGGTTACGTGACGTGGGCGAGCCGCTCCGCGTGCTTATTCTGGAGGATCGACCCGCCGACGCGGAGCTGCTCGTGTACGAGCTGCGCCGCGGGGGGTTCGATCCACACTGGGAGCGCGTCGAGACGGAGCCCGAGTATCTCGCCCATCTGGACCCCGCCCTCGACCTGATCCTGGCCGACTTTTCGCTTCCCGGGTTCGACGCCATGCGGGCGCTCGAATTGCTGAAGGACCGCGGGCTGGACATTCCCTTCATCGTCGCCACCGGCCCGTACGAGGAGCGCGGCGTGGAGTGCATGAAACAGGGGGCGGCGGACTGCCTGGTGAAGGATCGACTGGCCCGGCTGCCCGAGGCGGTTCGTCAGACGCTACGGATGAAGAAAGACCGCGACGAGAGTCGTCGGATGGCGGCGGCCCTTCGGGAGAGTGAGGAGCGCTTCCGGCTCATTTTCGAGGCGGCGCCGATGGCGATCATGACGGTGAACCAGGAAGGGTGCATAGTCCTGGTCAACTCCCAGACGGAGAAGACCTTCGGGTACACGCGAGACGAGCTGATCGGTAAATCGGTGGACATGCTCGTGCCCGTCCGCTTTCGTAAACGGCAAGTCAAGGACCGAGCCGGGTTTTTCGCCGCGCCGAAACCGCGCAACCTGGGTGCTGGGCGCGACCTGTTCGGTCTGTGTAAGAACGGGAGCGAAATTCCGGTGGAGATCGGCCTGAACTCCATTCATACCGAGGAAGGGATGATGACCCTCACCTTCGTCGTGGACGTCACCGAGCGGAGGCGCGACGAAGAGGATCTGCGTGAAATCGCCGCAGCCGCGAAGGTCGCCAACGAATCCTTCCGCGACGTGAACGAGGAGCTTCGACTAAGGAACGTAGAGCTCGATGAGTTCACCTTCATCGCCAGCCACGATCTGCAGGAGCCGTTGCGCAAGTTGATCGCCTTCGGTGATCTTCTGCCCAAAGACCTCGGGGAGGTCTTGCCGGAGGCGGCGGGGAAGGACCTCGATTTCATTACGGACGCGGCCAGGCGCATGCGCGTGCTCGTGCAGGACCTGCTCACCCTCTCCCGCGCGGGGCGGGCGGCGATCACACGCAAGCGCATCTCCTTGGAAAGTTGCGCGGACCGAGCGCTCAAGGACGTGGACGCGGAGATCGAGCGGACCGGGGCCGAAATCACGCGCGACGAGCTGCCGAACGTACTGGGCGATCCGACGCTGCTCACGCAACTGTATCAGAACCTCATCGGCAACGCCCTCAAGTTCGCCGAACCCAGCCGCCGGCCTGAGATCCATTTGACCTGTGAACGAAAGGAAGATCAATGGATTTTCGGCGTGCGCGACAACGGGATCGGAATCAAGCCGGAGTATCACCAGCAGATTTTCGCCCCCTTCAAAAGGTTGCACGGGCGTGGTGAGTACGAGGGCACGGGGATCGGTCTTGCCATCTGCCGCAAAGCCGTCGAACGTCACGGCGGACGGATTTGGGTCGAATCCGAGCTTGGCAAGGGGGCCTACTTCAAGTTTAGTCTGAGTATCGAATCGGAGAGCGCAGCATGTTTAAGCGAACGGGAAAGCCGGCCGTCGTCCTCCTCGTTGAGGATGATCCCGGCGATCAAGAGCTGACACGGCGGGCGTTGCAGGAGGACATTGTCCGGACCGTTCTCTACATCGTCTCCGATGGCGAGGAGGCGATGGACTTTCTCCAGCACCGCGGCCGCTACACCAACGCGGAGGAGGCGCCTCGACCGGACCTCATTCTGTTGGACCTCAATTTGCCCAAGCTCGACGGGCGACAGGTGTTGCAGAAGATCAGAAAGGACGCCGACCTACACAACCTGCCGGTGGTCGTCTTGACGACTTCCGAGCATGAAGAGGACGTCGTCCACAGCTACGATTCGGGCTGCAACTCCTTCATCACCAAACCTGTCGATATCTTAACCTTTATGCGGACCGTGAAAGAGCTTGGCTCCTATTGGTTCGAACTCGTGACGTTGGCCCCCTCGTGAGGTATGTGATGACTGCGGAACCGATGACCATTTTGGCCGTTGACGACGATCAAGGGGATGCGGAGCTTCTTCGCCGCAATCTGGAGCAGATTCCGGGGATCGACCTGGATTTTATGCACGTTCCGACGGTGGTGGAGGCCGAGGCGGCCCTTTCTCGCGTCGGCGTGGACCTCGCCTTCGTGGATTACCAGTTGGGGACCGGTACCGGCCTGGACCTGCTTCGCAGCATTCGCGCCTCCGGCGACCTTCGTCCCGTCATTTGTCTCACCGGCCAGGGCGACGAACACGTCGCCACCGACGTCCTCCGCGCCGGCGCCGATGACTATCTCATCAAATCGGAAGTGACGCCCGAGAAGCTACGACGCTCCATCGAAACGAGCACCGCCCAGTCCAAACAGCGACGACTCGAAGAACAAAATAAGTATTTGCTCGAGGAGCTAAAGGTCAAGAACGAAGCGTTGGAGAAGAGCAGCCGGCATCTCGCAGAAATGTACGAGACCGCTCACCGGTTCGTCGACGACGTCTCCCACGAGTTCCGAACTCCGCTAACGGTCATCAAGGAGTTCACCTCCATCGTCCACGACGGACTCGCCGGCGAGTTGAAAGCCGAGCAACATGAGTATCTGGGCATCGTGCTCAATCGCGTCGACGACCTCAGTGCGTTGATCGATGATATGTTGGATATCAGCAAGTTGGAGGCGGGGCTGTTCGGCGTGCGCCGCAAAGTGTGCCGCGTCGCCGACATCATCGAGCACATCCATACGACGCTGGAACGTAAGGCGGCCTCCCGCAAGACCACCCTCGACATCGACCTCCCCGACGACCTCCCCGCGGTCTTTTGCGACCCGGAGAAAGTCGGACGAGTTATCATCAACCTCACGGTCAACGCTTATAAGTTCTCCGAGGACCGCGGCGATGTTCGGTTATCCGTGAGGCACGATCCCGCTGCAGCTCAGGTCGTCTTTGCGGTGACGGACCACGGGGCGGGAATTCATCCCGACAGCGTGGGGAACCTATTTGAACGTTTCACGCAGATCGGCAAGGTGGAGCGGACCGCCGTTAAGGGTTTTGGGTTGGGGTTGAACATCGCCAAGGAATTGGTACACCTGAACCTCGGGGACATCAGCGTCGAGAGCAAGGTCGGTCAGGGCAGCACCTTCTCGTTCACGGTTCCCACGGCCGAGCCGCCCCGGTTGATCGCGCGATACCTGCAGCGCGTCCGGGCATTCCGTGAAGACGCGGCGTTCGTTTCACTGGTCACTGCCCGCGTGGCCCCGACTCTCCAGAGTGAGACGCATGACGACATCGAACAGTTCATCCAGCAACACATCCGTCGCGGCGATCTGGTGTTCCGCACGCACCCCAACGTCTGGCTGCTAGTGCTGACCAGCAACCGCCGGGACATTGACGCTTCCTTGCGTCGGATCCATGAGGCTTGGGCCGAGGAGAACCTCAACCGTCCCGTCGCTCCCCTACCCGCTGTCGAGTTCGACACACGGGGAACCTGGGCCCTCACCGATGGGACCAAGGAGTTCATCGAACAGTTCCAGATGGAGTGCGGCCCCAAGGAGTTGTCCCTTGCGTGACATGCCGCGCGTACTCATCGTCGATGACGATCCAGAGATCGTCCAAGCCGTTACCGTGCGGCTCAGGGCCGCGGGGTATGACGTGATCGCCGCCGCGGACGGGGAGCAAGGATTAGAGCGGGCCTTGGAAACTCGTCCCGACGTGATCGTGATGGATCTCCTGTTGCCGACCATGGACGGACTGACGGCGCTGGCCAGGATTCACGCCCATTCCGCCACCAAAAGCACGCCGGTGGTTGTTCTTTCCGCATGTTCTAGTGCCCGCAGCCATGCGTTGGAGTTGGGGGCCCGATATTTTTTGGACAAACCCTATAACGCCAAGACGCTCCTCTCGGCCATCGAAAGTTCGATGGCCGAAGAGGTTGCAGGAGTCGAAAGAGTATGAGCAAGAAGCATGTATGTATTGTCGACGATGATGCGGGTCTGGTCAGCGCCCTCAAAATTCGGTGTGAGCAACTGGGCCTGGAGGTCACCACCATCGACAACGGCGCCGACGCCGTGACCACCATCGCCCGCAAGCCGCCGGACCTCGTCCTCCTCGATATCAACATGCCCGCCGGCGACGGGCTGAGCGTGTGTAGGGTGCTTGCGTCCCACGCCAATTTGGCGCCCATTCCGGTCATTATTCTTTCGGGGCGCTCGGATGAGGAGACCATCAGGCGGTGTGAGGCCTTGGGCGCTCACTACGTGCTCAAAGTGTGCGACGTCTGGGACTGGCTCAGGCCGCGAATCTGTGAGATGCTCGAAATCGAATCCGACGCCGTCGTCACGGGAGACGGATCGCAGCCCTCCGCTCAAGCTCCAACGGAGCCGTCACCGCCCAAAGTGCTGGTCATCGACGACGATCCCGATATAGGACGGGCGCTTAAGATCAAGCTCGCGGTCCACGGAGTCGAGGTTCTGCAGGCCGTTAATGGGATGCAAGGGTACTGGATCTCGCTCAAGCAGAAACCCGATGCGATCATCTTGGACTTCAAGATGCCTGAGGGCCGTGGCGACTACGTGCTCGGTCGGCTGAAGAGCCACAGCATCACCAAGGACATCCCCGTGGTCATCCTGACCGGTCGAACGCGCGGCGGACGAACGGACTACGGCCTGGAGCGCGAACTCATGGGCATGGGCGCGGTCAAGTTCCTCACCAAACCGCTCGATTTCGACGCCCTCCTCGCCGAACTCCGTATGTACATGACCTTGCCGTCGGACCTCCGTAACCGTATCGGGATGCCCCAGGCGGCATTGGCGCCGTAGGTTCAGCGGCAAAGGAATCCGCGTTCCTTCTTAGCGTTGAGCTTCACTCGGTGGGCCATAGCAGACGCACTTGCCACGGCGCAAACTCGAGACGTTGATCCGGCTCTGAAATCTGTTGATCTGGAATCACGTCGCGTGACGCCCCGATGGCCGGCCTGCCGCGCAGCTTCAATACCCGCGGGCGGTCGGACAGATTCACCACCGCTGCACAGGCCTTCCCCGCCGGCGTCTGCCCCGCGCGTACATATACATCCGAGGCAATCTTCCCATCCATTTCCCGCGCCGTGAGCCGATAGACGTGGTCGCGAAGTTGCGCAAGACCTCGTTCGATACGCTCAAGGGTCGAACCGCCCGTCGGATGGCTTACTTGTTCGAGGCGAAATACCCAACGATAAGGCGGCTTGGGCTTTTCTTCGGGCGGTTCCCAGCGTACCACGTCGAACCGGATTTGCCGGGAGAGCAGCCCGGCCCAGATCGGTTCGGTCCAATCCGACCAGGCTGGAACTTTGTTGGGATTTTCCGTTTCAGGCGCAAAGGCATCCTCTCCCACGGCAATGGCAATCAGCGGGTTATCGTCGAATGCCCTCACGAATTCGGCATAACGCAGCAAGTCCAGGGCCGTGTGCGCGATCGTTTCGGCCCGGGCGGGGTCAAGAAAGATGCTTACTTCGCCGGATTTGTTCTCGTCATGTACGTCTCGCCATCCGTCGACAAGCGCCAAGCGCTGCCCCTCCAACGCCTGTATCCACAGCGTCGCCGCGAGTGACGCTTGCGCATGTTGTGGCGTCGCCTCCACAATAGGCGGCGTCCAGTGATACGCGGCATACGTAGATGTCGCCAACACTCCGCGCAACACCGCCCGCCGCGCCAGCGAAGCGGCCAGCGATTCGCCGTCCTTCGTGTCCTCGACTGCCGGAAGGAGCGAAAGGTCGCGTGACTCATTAGCCTCCAACCGAAACAGTGTCGCGGGACGTGTATACGCGACGTAACGTCCGCGATCTCGCCACAACGGACGAACGGACTCCCAATCCCATGCGCTGTGGATCACGAACGGTGTGAGGTCGAATACAGTTAGTCCCAACGCCTCGGCACGCTGCGCCGTCACGTCTGCATCCTGCCCATCGAGGCGCGAATCAAGCGGGCGAGCGTAGAACCGTTGCCCCAACGACGCGAGAACATCGAGATCGCCCACCGCCGGGTGTTGCGGCGTTAGTCGAATCCCATCCAGGAAACCGATTAGCGGGGGCGCGCCCTTTCCTTCGAGCAACTGTTTCCACATGGTCCTGATTCGATGAGGCCGGAAGTTGTCGCTAGGCCCGGCGTGGATTACGCGTTGGATCGCGCCATCCGCCCATTGCAGCATGGACTCCACCGTCGCGTCGTCGATCTTGCCATTGTCATACCCCCGGCTGTCCACCTCGCGGTCGAGAGTGGCGGCCACTTTGATGAGAATCGCCAGCGTCGCACGAGCGTAGGGCCGATCGGACCACCCGAAGTAAAGCGTATCGAGCAGGTTATCCTTCCCCGCCAGTTCCGTGACACGTTCGTTCAGCGTTTGGATCCGCTGTTTGAAATGCGAAAGGTCGCCGCCGACGTCTGCGCGCACCATTGACACGGCGACCAATGGGACGATCGCTGCTGCGCGGAGCCACGTGCGGATTGCGCGGTGGTGCATTCCGAACCCGGAGCGCAAGCGACGGGCCAGTACGTTGCTATTGAGGATCGAAGTGCAAAAGGCCAAGAACGAAGACCGGGTGGGAGTCATGTTCTGATTCTCGGAGTTGTATTGTCCACCTATCCGCTCCCTTCCGGTCGCGGCTCTGATCCGCCATTTGGACGCATTGACCAGCGCGTCGGCAACTTCGAGCGCAGGTGCAGCAACCGCTGCCGCGAAAATTGCTCCGGATGGTCGCGGAACCGCTCCCGCGAGCCGTGGTGAAAGAATGCGTCCTTCGTCGGCAGGTCGTTGTCCTCTTCGAAAAACTTCAGGGCCTCGTCGAGGCATTGGGCCGCCTCGATCGCGAGCCGTCTGGACGCGGGCTTATTCAACTCCTTGCCCGCAGCCTCCGTCATCATCCGAAACAAAGTGAGCCACTGGGCAATATCGAGCATCCGCGAGGGTTCATTCGTCGAGTTAACCACCAACTCTTGGTCTGCGGAAACCGCTTGGGGCGGGCCGGAAAGCTGGAACTTCCATCGTGTCACGCTCTGGCACGACCCGCACGTTGCAGTGATGCCGATGGTCATACCTTCCGCCGGATCATCGCACGGCTCAACCTCTCCGCCGCGCAGCGGCCCGCGACCACACGAACCGCACGGCGTCGCTAAGATGTACAGGTAAACTTCCGCAAGACTATGAGCAATGAGCGGTACATCGGACATAGGCACGGTGTACGGTGCCACCACTGCCGGCACGGCAGTGGCACGCATAAGAAGCATCAAGTTTGACCGATTATGCTAATCGCCTTCTCCGGGTTCGCCGTCCTTTTCGGGTTCACCCTTTGTCGGTTCAGCGCCGGGTTGGGAACCGGGCGGAAGCATCCCTGCGAGCATCTGGTTGAGCGTCGCGATGGGCTGCGCCAATGCCTCACCGCCGACCTTACCCGATTTTACGTCGGCGATGAACGCGTCCAACTGCGGGAGGCTCAGTTGGAGCGAGGGCAGCGTCGGAGCCATCGCACGGATTACCGGGTGGTCAATGTACCAGTACTCTCCCTCTTTGCCCTTGACTTGTACGAAGCGGACATCGCCGGCTCCGTTGGGAGTAGGGGGCAGCTTCCCGACGGCCTCCGTCAGACTCGAAACCGTAAACGACGCCACGTCCAACTTCAGAACCGCGGAGAGCGTTGCGCACGCGACGGCCTTTTTCAGATTCTCGTTGTCGCCGGGCAACACCTCGGCGATCTCCTTCATTTTGCCCACGAGCGCCGGGATCAGCTCTACGACTTGCTTCGCGGGCGCGATCTGCTCCTCGATGAGGAGATCGCCCGCTTCGTCGAACTTACCTTCGGCGACCGCGGCGTTGAAGTCGTTGACCAGTCCGCGTAGCTCAGACTCGATGCTCTCATTTCCGCCCGCGGGTTTGGCTTCGCCCGTAGCGGTCTCGCCCGACTTTGGTTCCGCCCCGGGTTTGCGAAACGGTCGCCAGTCTGCCGACCCCTTGACGACTGCCGCGTCGTACCAGGCGGACGTTGTCGGCAGCAACACCGACTCTTCCGTCCCCAAATCCTCGTTGTACGTCGGCACCGGCTCTCTGGGCCGACAGCCCGCTACTGCTAACAACGCCAAGATCGAGATCGCGCTAGGACTTTTTCTTGGCAGTAACATTGTGATAAACTACACCTCCGAAGACGACCTGGCCTATACTAAACACGGACGCATCGTAGGCAAGACGACGTGGGCCGTCAATCAGGGCCGCGAGCCATGGGTGAATATCGCTATTGCGTGATCCAAGACCCGGCCGAGGCCGTTGCGGCGTTGATGAGCAGAGAATGACCGTTTCCTTCGCGACATTTGATCGTCTCAAGAGTAAGGGCGTCGCGGCCTATCAAAACGGCGACTACCTGGCGTCGAAGACGTACCTCGTCGATGCCGCCGGGTGCATGCTCGACATGGCCGCCGCGGCTAGGACGCCTGACGCGCGCCGACAGCACGAGGAGCTTGCCGAAGAACTCATCGAGCTGGCCAAAGACTGCGACCGCCTGCACGCGGGCGGAAGGCACGGAGGCATGAATGCTCGAAGGCACGAAGGGGGTAGAGCGGGTTCCGCCCGCCAGGGCGTCAAGGAAGACGAAGGAGGCTCCGACGCTTCCGACTGGATCGTCAAGGACAAACCCAACATCGGCTTTGACGACATCGCGGGCTTAGAGGACGTCAAGCAAGAAATCCGCCTCAAGATGATCTACCCCTTCCAGCACCCGGAGCTGGCCAAGCAATACGGCATTGGCGTGGGCGGGGGGATTCTGCTGTATGGCCCACCGGGGACGGGCAAGACCATGATCGCCAAGGCCGTCGCCCACGAGATCGACGCCGTGTTTTTTCTTGTAAGTCCAGCGCAAATGATGAGCAAATGGGTCGGTGAGGCCGAGCAGAACGTCCGCAAGCTCTTCGACGCCGCCAAGGCTGAAACGACCTCCGTGATCTTCCTCGACGAAATCGAGGCCCTGGTGCCTAAACGTCAAAGCGACAGCTCCACGGTCATGCAGCGGGTTGTGCCGCAAATCCTGCAAGAATTGGAAGGGTTTGATCGTGGGGCCGATCGAGCGCTATTATTTGTGGGAGCGACGAATCGACCGTGGATGCTCGACGAAGCCATTTTGCGCCCCGGTCGGTTGGACGCTCTCGTGTATGTGGGACTGCCCGACGCGCCCGCGCGGTTCCGATTGCTGGAGATTCACTTCGGCGATCGGCCGATCGCGGACGACGTGGATTTCGGGACGCTATGCGACCGGTTGGAGGGATACAGCGGGGCGGACATCAAGAGCATCGCCCACCAGGCAGCCCAACGGCCGTTCCTGGAGGCGATCGGCGGCAAGGCTGCCCGGCCTATCACTCAGGCGGATATCCTGGCTGAGATCGACGAAACCCCGCCCTCCGTAAACCCTTCCGATTTGGCGCGCTATGATAAGTTCGTACAGGGGCGCAAGTAGAATCAGAGCCGCGAGAGCGGATGGAGCATCCGAACCCAGAACGCGAGCGACGGATCCATCAGCACCGCGAGCAGAAGCGTGCGGTCCACCACGGATCCGGTCGCTCCCGCTTCCGGCTCTGAAAAGGTTCAAGAGATGCCATGATCGCCGGTAAGTTCGATCCCCAATCCTTCTTCCAGCGCACGGAGAACGTCGCCCTGCACGTCCCCGCCTCCGAACTCTTCGGACTACTCAAGCGAACGCTCGATTTACCATCCCAGTGGGCCGCGTTGGTCGCTCGAACCACCGGGGACTACGAAGTCGTCCGTCCCGGCGGCACCGTGGGCGATGACGACGCCCAGAGCGTCATGTTCATTCGCGCGACACCCGTGGACGTGAAGTTTGACGAAAGTGAACTCGCCAGTCGCGACGGGTTCACTTGCAAAGCTGAGATCACGGTCCAGATGAACGTCATTCCCGAGCGCGGCGAGTTGTTGTCATTCCAAAAAAATCTGCTTGGCAGCCGCCGCGTCGCCCAAGCTGAGGGACTAGCGTCATACCTTCAGCCTTCTCTTCGCGCCGCGCTCGCACGGTTCGCCGCCGAACACGATGCCGCCGACTTGGTCGATGCTCGGATCAGTGAAGCCGTCTCCAACGCCCTCGCCGAAGCCTTCGAACCCGCGTGCTTTTCAGCCGGGCTGATGCTCGACCGCCCCCCGACAGGTCGCTTCGAGTCGTCCTCGTTGCGACAGGTCCAACAGTTGCAACAAACCGCCGCCGCTCGCCGCGCGGAACACGAGGCCGCCCGGCAGCTTGACGAAGCCCTGCAAAAAGCTCGATCCGAACACGTCGATCAGCTCGCCTCGCTGCTTACGCGACTCAACGAACTCGCCGCGGCCTCGCCCGACGTGAAACTGCCCGACTTGCTCCGCACATTCTCGGAGGGGCAGCGGGGGCAGCTTTACGAAGCCCTCTTCGCAACCGAAAAGCCCGCCACCCAAACGCACTGGATCGTCGTCGCCGCCGCCGAGGAACTGCTCTTCTTCGACCCTGCCTCGCTCGGCTCACCGAGCCGCCGACTGAAGGTCAACGGCCCGGCCGGGCATGCGCGGTCGGTGCATAGCTTCGCCACACCTGACGGACGCACGGTCCTGCTCGTAGGCGCGGCGACCGGCGTCTACCTGTGGCCGATCGACCAAAGCTCGCCGCAGTCGTCGTTCCTAGTTCCTGATGCTCCGCGTGTGCGGGGAGGTTTCAATGCCGCCGCGCTTATCGGTAATCGCCTCTTCGCCACGCATTCGGAACTGGGAATCTACGAGTGGAATGTCTCGGAGCCGACTTCAGGCCAGGCAAGGTTTGGGTCCATGACTCGCGGGGCCAAGGCCGTGCGAGACGTGGAACTCTTCGACGGAGACCTCTATTGCTCCATCGATGATCGCATCATTCGTTGGGCAGCCGATGATCCGTCGGACCGACCGCCACGTATCTACGCCGGAAGCAACTCGATCATCACCGCCCTGTGTCCGAGCGCCGACGGCCTATTCGCAGGCAATAGCGACGGAGACATCCTTCATTGGCCCGCTGCACACGACACCGAACCGGAGTTGCTCCATCGCGGGCAGAAACGAGCGGCGGAATCCATCTGGCTGCTCTCCTCGCACGGCGTGCGGCGATTGATTTATACGGATACATCGCACCGCGTGCAGACCCGCGTACTGGGCGACACCTTCATATGTCATTATGAGGCCGGCGGCCAGACGCTTCGCCGCGTCGAGGTCGCCCCGGACCTTCTCGTGGCCACCACGGAACTTCGCGATCGACTGATCTGCTGGACGCCGGGTAAACCGGACAAACCTTTCGCATCCATCGCCCTCGCCAGCCTCACTGGCCGCAGCGTCCAGGACGTGTGCCTCGTACCGACTTTGTAGCGCCGCCCCGCCGCGCGTACCATGTCGAGCGTGCGCCGATACCGGTTTCTAATTCCGTCTGTCACTCCTTCCGGGGGTTGGCAAACAATCCTCGTGTTTTCACCGCTTCTATTAGGGCTGCTCGCGCTGATCGCGATTCCTTGGATCGGGAAGCTATCGAAGGAAACGACATCCGCCGGTTCCACTCCACGACGGATCGTCGCCATCGCGCCGAACTCCGCCGAAGCCATTTGCGCGCTCGGCGCCTGTGATCGCATCGTTGGCGTCAGCAAGTTCTGTGTATACCCACCCGAACTGCTGGACCGACCGAAGGTCGGGGGTCTTTCCGATCCCGACCTGGAACGCATTGCTGCCCTTCGACCCGACCTGCTTGTGATGCGCGGCCGAAACGACGCACTTGAGCGGCTTTGTGAAGACCTGCATGTCCCCATCTACAAAGACGAAACGGACACCCTGCCAGGCATCGAGAACTGCCTTGGCGAGCTTGGCGCGCGGCTGGGTCTTAACGAGCAAGCGAAGGCGATCATCAAGGAGTTCCAAGATCACATCGACGCGATCCGCTCGCGAAACGCGGGGAAAACCAAACCTCGCGTGCTGTTGACCGTCTCTCGCCAACCGGACCGACTCGCCAACGTGCTGACGACCGGTAAAGGCACCTTCCTCGATCAGATGATTGAGATCGCGGGCGGAGTCAACGTCTTCGGCCATCTGGACATGATCTATCCACAAGTCAGCCCCGAAGGCATGTTGGCCCAGCAACCCGAAGTCATCATCGAGTTGATGCCCGACCTGAAACTGACCGCCGCCCTCAAGGAGCAAATGGTCGAGCAATGGAAGCAGCTCGGATCCATGCCCGCGGTCACGAAGAATCGTATCTACGTCCTCACCGACGAAAACTGCTTGATCCCTTCGCCGAGGTATGTCGAGATCATCGACAGGGTTGCGAGTCTGCTGCATCCGGAGTCCGACGTTGTCCCCTGACGAACGGACCTTGCTAACGCTACGGGAGGTCCGCTTCGGGTTCCCCGCCCGTCCCGATTTCCTCGGACCGATATCGCTCGCCGTCGCGGGCGGAGAGTGTTGGGCGATAGTCGGCCCCAACGGCGCGGGAAAGAGTACGTTGCTACGTCTCATGGCCGGGCTGCACACGCCACACGCGGGCGAAGTCGAAATCATTGGCGAACCTCTCCGGCGGATCTCCGCACGCCGCCGCGCACAACGTCTTGCATTCTTGCCGCAACGCACACCGGCCGATGTTGACTTCTGCGCCCGTGACGTCGTGCTTCTCGGGCGCTACCCGCATCGCTCGTTGGGGTTGTTCGATTCCGCCGAGGATTACCGCGTGGCCGAGCAGGCGATGGCCTTAACGGAAACGCTTGAGTACGCCGATCGGCCGATAGCGAACTTGTCCGGCGGTGAAGCCCAACGAGTCCATCTCGCCGCCGCCCTCGCCCAAGAACCTCACGTTCTCCTGCTCGACGAGCCGACCGCGTCGCTTGATCTTCAGCATCAGCTCGCCATTTTCCGCATCCTGCACGATCGAGCCGGCCGCGACGGATTGGGCGTCGTCGTCGTCACCCACGACGTGAACCTCGCCGCGCAATTCTGCACGCACGTTCTTTTGCTCAACGACGGACGGGCCGTAGCCCAAGGAACCTCTGCCGCCGTGCTGACTCCGGCGGTACTGCAACCGATCTATGGTGTCAAGCTCGTGACACTCACCCTTGTGGACCATCCCGATCGCCGCTGGATCGTGCCGCTCAATGCGACCGACGGAGACCTCCGATGACCCCGCTCACGCCGCGAAACTACATCCTCCGACTCAGTGTTGTCGTTGTCGGGCTGGGACTGCTTTTGCTGCTCAGCCCCGGCATCGGAACCGAGTCCGCGTCCTTCGGTTGGTGGGACGCCTGGCGGGCGCGGTTTGGGCTGCCCATCGCCAAAGCGGAACTCACCGGCCGACCGCTCGTGGACTTGGACGCGGACGGGGTGATCTCGGATGTTGAACTGTCCGGCTTCATCGCCGTCGCCCGACAAATCGGTTTCGGGCAACGTTTTCCGCGGACTTGGCTCGCTCTGCAGGTCGGCATGACCCTCGCCCTGTGCGGAGCGACGTTCCAAATCCTCTTTCGCAACTCCCTGGCCACTCCCTACACGCTCGGTATCGCCAGCGGCGGATCGCTCGGGGCGCTGATCGCCCTTCGCTGCGGATGGGCGGTGGCTTTTCTTGGAATATCGAGCGTCGCCGCATCGGCGTTCGCCGGGGCCTTGCTCATCGTCGCCGCCGTATTCATCATCGCCCGCGGATCGAGGCGGCTCACCTCCAATGAATTGCTCCTTGCGGGCGTTACCCTTGGCTTATTCTGCTCGGCCATGATGATGTTCGTCACCGCCGTCTCCAACGAGCGCGAGACGTTCTTCATGGTCCGCTGGATGATGGGCTCGCTCGATCCGGTCCGCACCATCGAAGGGGCGGTGATGCTCCCACTGATGCTCCCCGCGTGGATCGTTCTCATGGCCATGGGTCGAGCGCTCAATCAGTATCGCCTCGGCGACGAGCTTGCCGCCACGCGCGGCGTCAACGTGGCCGCTTTGCAGGGAGTGTGCGTCCTGGTGTGTACCTTGGCGACGGCGGCGGTGGTCGCCCATTGCGGGCCGATCGGGTTCGTCGGCCTGGTCGTGCCGCACGTCGTGACCCTGTTGTTCGGTTCCGACTGCCGCATTCTCTTACCCGCGTCGGCCATCTTCGGCGCAGCGTTTCTAATTCTCTGCGATTGGCTTTCGCAGCTTACGATGCGGTTCGCCGGATGGCTCACCGGCCAGCAACTGGGCAGCGCGACGCTCCCCATCGGGGTGGTCACGGCCATCATCGGCGTACCGGTGTTTCTCATTCTGTTGCGTATCCGACGCTCGTAGGAGCGGTTGTCCGATGTATTTACGTGAAGTGACGGATAAGCTCGCCGATGCGGCCGAGGTGATAGTCGTCGTGCTCCGCGGTGAAGTAGGCGATATCGACTATGCGCATCGGCTGATTGAGCCGAGGATGTAGGCTCTCCCTGGCCCAGTCCGATTCGCCAAGCCCATCGAATTGTACCACGAGTTTGGCACGCTCCGAGCGGAGTTCGGCGCACAATGCGCGAATGTCTAAATCGTTGTGATGGGCTTCGTGCGTCTTTCGGTTGCTCATGTCCGCGGCCACCAGAACGGCCTTGCCTTGCAGGATTTCCTCAATCCGCCGCAAGTGGATGTCCTCAAGGTCGAGTAGGTGCCCGATGTTCTCCTGGATTGACCAACCTTTGCCGTCCCGTCGGCGGGTGAGGACATCCTTGGACAGACCGCGGACGCGCTCCTCGATCCGCGCCGGTGTCCCGCGAACACGTTCCAACAAGTCGGGCCACTTGGCAGCCGGATAGTCGAAGCTGAATTTCCGCTCTGTCCAAGCCCACTTGGCCATCATGCACTCCAGTAATTTGTCGGGTCGATGACCCGACCTACAGATTTCGCTCCAGGCTCTATGCCTCCGGGACGTCGAGGTATCGCCGACAATGCGGGCAGGTCTGCACTGTACCCCGCTGCTCAAACGGGAACCGCGAAGCCTTCCCGCATTCCTCGCAGACGGCCTCGATCGTCCGACCGGGCTCAGCAGTTTTTTCTCTGCGGTGTTGGAGATGCTCGCGGACCAGCGTTTTGGCTTGGTCGGCTTGCTGTGGATCGGTCACGCATACCTCGATCCCCTTTGGTGCGACGATGAATGGCGTCTGCAACATTTCTGCCGCATGGCGGTTCTTGATGTGCACGGCGATGCCTTGGTCGTCCAACCACGCGGCCACGATGTCCGCCTCACCCATATCAGCCGCACGGTAGACGCAAATCAGGTCACGTGGCATACGCAGCTCATTCCGCCCGCGGGTCGTCAGCGTGCGGTCTCTTTGCGGGAGGCGATACGTTCCTGGGCGGCTTCGAGGATCAGCTCCAAGAGTTCGGCGTAGCGCAGGCCGGCGTAGGTGGCCATGAAGTTGAGCTTGCCGTCCCAGCACCAACCGGGGTTGGGGTTGACCTCCAGCAGTTTGATTTCGCCGTCGGCGTCGGTGCGGAAGTCGAAGCGGGCGTAATCGCGGCAGTCCAAGCGCTCAAACAACTTGTTGGAATAGTCGACCAGGCGGCGGCGGACGTCCTCGTCGATGCGGGCCTCGTGGTATTTGATCTGCGTCCAGTAGGGCGAGTCGGGGATCCACTTGGACTCGTAGCCGAGGATGGGCGGTAGGCCGGGGTCGAGGCCGGAGAAGTCCACTTCGAGCGGCGGCAAGTTGCGAAAGGTGAGGCCGGGGTTGCCGATGATGCCCACGCTGTACTCCGTGCCGGTGAGGAACTCCTGGATCAGCACGGACCGGCCCGGAAGCTCCACGCGAAGCTCCTCAAGGTAGCCCCACAGTTCTTCCGGGGAGCGGACGACGGCGTTCTGGCGGATGCCGATGCTGCTGTCGCCGTAGTTGGGCTTGACCAGAGCGGGGAAGGCGGACGGCAAGGTGGCCGATTGATCGTCGGGGTCGTAATACGTTTCCAACGGCACGGGGACGTCGAGGCCGGCGGCGATGGCGCGGACCAGGGACTTGTTGTAGCACAGCCCCAAGCAAGTCGGACCGGCGCCGGTGTAAGGGATGCGAAGCATTTCCAGGACGGCGGGGAGGTGCAGCTCTAAGAAGGGGTCGTTGTTGAACCCTTCATCGCACAAGTTCAGGACCATCTGCGGCGGATCGGCGCGGAATTCGGTGACCAGCGAGGCGTGGTTGTCGAGGAAGCGGTATTGATAGCCGGGTAGTTCGGCCAGCGCTTCCTTGAGCCGACGGATCGTCTCGATGTCTTCTTCGTTGAACTTGCCGTTTCGCTTCACCGAGTCGGGTAGTCGCGGGTCGCCCAAGACCACGGTGACCTTGGGGAAGATAGGCCCCTTCTTCCGCGGTACGACCGTTTTCCGCGGAGCCTCGGCGGTGAGGAACATGCGGTGGGCGAGCATCCCCAGGTCTTGCTTGCGGTCGGAATCGGTGACCAGGCCCTCGTGCATGCGGACGGCGAGGAAGCCGACGCGTTCGAGCATCTGGGTGATCTCGTCGCGGGTGTAAAGCCGTTCGGCGTAGAATTGGTCGGCGATGACGCCCTTTTCGGCGTGGACGACGACCTCGCGCGACACCAGGCGTACGCCGTCGGAGGCCAACGATCGTTCGCGGCAGACAAAATGGTTTTGGTCGATCCATTCCCACGAGCGCTTCTCGAAGTTGGTGCGCAGCCACTCGCCATCGGCGAGGTCCATGGCCAGGATCCCGCCAGCGCGAAGCACACGCTGGGCGCCTAGGAGCACGGCGAGATCGTCTTCTTCGCGATCGAAATAACCGAAGGAGTTGCCCATCAACGCCACGCAGTGGAACGATTCCTCCGGGAAGCGGAACCTGCGGGCGTCGCCCTCGTGGAGGGAGACGGACAGGCCTTCCGTCTTGGACCGCTTACGGGCGAGACGGATCAAATAGCGCGAGCGATCGAATCCGGTGATCTGCTTGAAGCCGCGGCGGGCGAGTTCCAAGCAGTGGCGGCCCTGCCCACAGCAAAGATCGAGGATGCGATCGTTGGGTTCCAAACCGGCGGCGCGGATCAAGAGGTCCACGTCGCGGACCGTGTTGCGATCGTTCTCGACGACATCCCCGTCCGTTTTGAGGTAGATGGAATTGAAAAGTGTCCGCCACCAATCCGAGGGGAGGTGGCGTTCCAGATCCGGGATGGGTCCAACCGTTTTTGGGACGGCCCCGGCGGTCACCGCCGTCTTGGCCATTTGTAGTTTCTCCGCGTCGCCAACTTCGCGCCAGCCCCAACGCCCGTGAGCGTTGGGGCGGACTGGTACAGCGGATGAATGGCGACGCCTTCGCCCTCCGTGCCAGCCGTTCAATAGTATACGTTGTAGAGGGCCGGCGCGGAGATTCAAGACCACGCCGAGAAATTTTTTTGAGCGGCGTCCGGTGCATCGACGACGATGGTGGTTACGGCGGTGTGACGTGCGTCCTGGCGCTCGCCTTGGCGTAGCGAGCGGGCTGGTCGGCGGGCGAGTTCGCGTCGGCCAAGCGAATTCTCAGCGAAGTGGCGGGCGTGCCCTGGGATCAGGTGCAGAACCGACCCACAAGAACGATCGCCGAGCTTCGCGCTTCGCCCGAAGGGCAAGGGGGGCTGAAAGCGTTCCTCGAAAAGCGTCCGCCGAATTGGACTTCACAAACGTAGCCCACCGCCCTCGGCCCGCGTCGTCACCGGGGAGCGTCCTCATTTCCCCATCCCTTTCGGCGGTGTAGGATCATCGGATCATGACATCCTGGCAGGCATATCATTTTGACTCCGTTGATTCCACGAATGACGTCGCCAAACGACTTATTCGGGAAGATCAGATTCATGGGTGTGCGTACATCGTCGCCCGCGAGCAGACGGCCGGGCGAGGGCAACGAGGAAGACTGTGGTTGTCGCCGCGTGATGCAGGAATCTATTTGACGATCGTGGATTTTCCAAACGCACTGCCGACGCCGTTTACGAATCTCTTCGCTTTTGGCGCGGGGATCGCCTGTGTCGAAGCATTGCGTCAATGCGCAGGCGTTGACGTTCGGCTCAAGCCGATCAACGATCTCTATGTCGATGGCCGCAAGCTCGGTGGAATTCTGACGGAAGCCATTCTTGAGCAGTGCAACCTGCGCGCTCTCATCACGGGGGTCGGCATCAACGTACGCCGCGCCGAGCGAATCCTGCCGTCCGACCACGACCATCTCCAACCGATCTGCCTTGAAGAACTAATGCCGCACGAACCATTCGTAGCGATGGATGTACAAGACCTTATCCTCACCCTTGTCAAACGAATCCGACATTGGAACAGTCTGGTCTGCGGCCGGGACAACGGGATGTTGGATAATGAATGGCGTAAATATGCCCTCTCCGATTCAGTTATGGACCTCAGTGGAGCCGGCGTCGGCATCCACAGCATAGAATGAACGCGCTGACCGAACCAAGCGACCGGCAGGGTGCTCCCTCTACTCCACACTCCGGCCTTGTGTGTTTGGGCATCATCGGTCTGGCCGCAACCGCGGCGGCCTGGTGGGCCGTGCAGCCCCTGCAATTCAACATCGTTACCTATGAAGTCGTTCGCCAGCCGACCGCCCACTTTGTGCCGACGTTTATCTTCGGCATGATTGTATTTCTCTTTCCGATCGCGTGCGCCTTCACGGCGTCGTCTCGCGCCGCAGGTCGGAGGATCAGTACATCGCTTTCGTTGCTTTGGCCGCTCGTGGGAAATGTCCCGCTCGGCCTGTTCGCCTTCTGGCCGGATCGCCAACCTCCTTTTGCATTCACCTTTTTGTCCGTGTTGAGCGGCGGCGCGACGGTGTTTCTAGCGGGCTTGCGAGGGTCCGTCGCCTGCTCGCCCCGACCGCGCTTGGCTGTTGCCATACTGATTTCGCTCATCGGCCTGCTCACGCTGATACACACACGCATAGAAATCAATTTCTTCGAACACTTCATGTTCGGCCACGCCGATGTAGGGCATTTCACCGAAGAATTGAAAAACGTTCTCGCCGGGCGCGGGCTTCGCAGCGACAGCTTCGACAACACGCGGCTCGGCTGGCATTTCGTGCCGCTCCAGTTCGTGCTCGTGCCCGGTTACATCCTTTGGCCAAGCCCGAAGTATCTCATGGCCCTCGGCCCACTTGTGCTGCATTTGGGAGCGTTGCCGGCTTTTTGGTTCGCTCGACGCCGAAGCGGTTCGGTTCTAGTCGCCTTCTTGATCGGACTGGCCTGGCTTTTCTTGCCCTCCCTGAGCCGACTGGTGTATTCCAACACCTATGGATTCGCGTGGCTATATTGCTCCGTTCCCTTGTTGGGGGTTCTATTGTCCGCCGCACTGCTCGAACGCTGGAGACTGTGTTGGATTTTGGTGGCTGTTCTGCTGCTCTGCCGCGAAACGAATTCGGCGGTGACACTGGGCTTTGGTTGTTACCTAGCCTTATTCTCTCCGCGCCGCAAAGCGGGCGTTCTCATTTGCCTTATTTCCATCGCCTATGCCCTGCTCTGTGCAAAGGTCTTGATACCCTACTTCGCCACTGCGGGCAGATATGAGCGACTCGACATGTTCGGCGAGCTTGGAAACTCGGTGGGAACGCTCGCCACCTCCCCATTCACGAATCCCGCGTTATTCTTCTCGCGGCTGGTACGGCCGCAAAGCGTTAGCTTTCTGTTGGTCGTGCTCACTTCGATGTTTTTCCTTCCTTCTGTCGGCTGGCGATTGGGCCTGGCCGCTTTACCGACGCTGATCGTTCATTTGCTTCTGGCGGGTACGGACTGGCTGAGCATCAAATTCTGGCATCATGCCATGATTCTGCCTTTTTTCTTTTTCGCCTCCATTACGGCCCTTCGCCTCGGCTCCGCCGACCCGTCGCGCAATCGCGCCGTCGCCCTTGCCCTCCTGGTGTGTGCCGCGGCAAGCCATTACTTCTATGGATTCTCGCCCATCAGCAAGTCCTTTGAGCTGAATGCCAACGACGCATTCCTCCAAAACCCCGACCCTCGCCTTCCTTTCATCGAGCGACTTCGCGAACAGATCCCCCGGGATCGGACCATTCTCGCCACGGAGCGGGTAGCCGCTCACTTTACCGACTACCGACGTTTGTATACGGGTCGCCGTGTCCGGCCCGCCGACTTTGTCGTCATCGACCGCAGCGATCAATGGGACCCTTCGAGTCTACCGCGCAGTTGGACTGCATTCGGGTCAGACCCGGACTACCGGTTCTACGCAGAATTCGAGTCAATCATCGTCTTTGAGCGTCGTCCGGAGGCACCACCCGCGGTGCCCGATTAAATACCCGCGAAACGCTGCCCAGGGTCGCGCGGCCGCTACCGGCATGGGGCACGGTTGACGGCATCGCGGGGGAATTGCACAATCCGAGATGACAATACCGTCGATCCGAGATTTTGAAGATGACCGACACACAACCGAAACTCTTGATTGAAAACGACGGAGCGGTCCGGACCCTGCGATTGAATCGGCCGGAATCGCTCAACGCCCTGGACAATGATTTGCTCAAGGCGTTGGGCCGGGCCGTGGCCGACGCCGAGAAGGACAAGACCGTCCGTTGCGTTGTCGTGACCGGTGCGGGGCGGGGGTTTTGCAGCGGGCAGGACCTCGCGGCCGTCGCCGCTCGATATACGACCAATGAACCTATCGATTTGGGATTACACCTCCGTGAGCACTACAACCCGATCATCACCCGGTTGCGCACGATCGAAAAGCCGGTCATCGCTTCGGTGAACGGGGTTGCGGCCGGTGCGGGGTGCAGCTTGGCGTTGGCCTGTGATATTCGCATCTCCGCCGAGTCGGCGAGCTTTATCGAAGCGTTTGTCAACGTAGGCTTGGCGCCCGACGCGGGCAGCACTTTCATGCTGCCGAGGCTTATCGGCGTCTCTCGCGCGATGGAGTTGGCTTTCACCGGGCGTAAAGTAGCGGCAGCGGAAGCGCTGCAGATCGGACTCGTCAACCAAGTCGTCCCCGACGATCAGTTGGCGGCGTCGACTAAGAAGCTCGCTGACAAGCTCGCGGGCTTGCCGACTCGGGCCATCGGCCTGACGAAACGGGCGATTAACGCTTCGTGGCGCTCCGACATCGAAACGCAGTTAGATTATGAAGCCATGTTGCAAACCACTGCGGGGCAGACGCACGACCATCGCGAAGGCGTGACCGCCTTCCTCGAAAAACGTCCTCCGAAGTTCACGGGGGAATAATCGGAAAACAGGAGCATCGAGTGTCCGTAGCGAGCACCGCACACGCCAAAGCGGTCGAGTTGGGTAAGCACGTCCTTCGCATGACGACGGCGGCGGGGTCGGGTCATCCGTCCAGCGCCCTCGCCCTGAGCCACATCATCGTGGAGTTGATGTATCGGCAGATGCGTTACGACCCGGCGGACCCGTGGAACCCCGGCAACGATCGGCTGGTGCTCTCCATCGGTCACAGCGTTCCTATCGTGTACGCGGCCTACGCGGACCTCGGCGGCGCGGTCGGCAGCGTCAACGGACAGCGGCGACTCCTCCGCGTGGACGACCTGTCGGGGTTACGGGAACTCAAGAGCGTACTGGACGGCCATCCCAACCCCGCGGAGGGGTTCCCCTTTTTCGATGCCGCGACAGGATCGCTCGGTCAGGGTTTGTCCGTCGGGGCAGGGCTGGCGCTGGCCGCAAGGTTGGACGGGATCGCCAAGCGCATCTTCGTCATCGTCGGCGACGGCGAATCGCGCGAGGGTCAAGTTTGGGAGGCCATGGACTTCATCGTGGACCACAAGCTGACCAACGTCTGCGCCATCTTTAGCTGCAATGGCGAAGGGCAGGCCGGAAAAGTGTCGAGTCAACAATCGGCGGACGCGATCGCGGCCAAGGCGGCGGCGTTCAACTGGGAAGTGATCCGAGTCGATGGACATGACCCGGTGGAGTTGTCGGCGGCGTTCGATCGCGCGAAGACAGCAACCCGCCCCACCGTAATCGTCGCTCGAACTGTGAAGGGTTGGGGCGTGGACTCGATGCGGACCAGCAACTTCCACGGCAAGCCGATGCCGGCCGCAGACCTCGACAAGGCATGTGCGGAGTTGGACGCGACCGGACGACGATTAGGCGCCTCGGCCAACGGGATTCAAACTCCACCGCCGCCAACCCGCGTCCCGGCCAGAAGCGAGCAAAAGAAAATCGCAGTTGCTCCGTTCGAGGAAGCGTGCGAGCGCGCCGGTATGGGGTCAGCACTCAAGTCCAAGAAGCTCGCCACACGGGCAGCATATGGTGTCGCATTGGTGGCGTTGGGCGATGCCGACCCGCGGATCGTCGCCCTCGACGGCGACGTGAGCAATTCCACTTATGCTGACCGCTTCGCCAAAAAACACCCTGACCGTTTTTTCGAGTGCAAAATCGCGGAGCAGAACATGGTTAGCGTCGCGGCCGGGCTGGCGGCAGCGGGGAAGATTCCCTTCGCCAGCAGCTTCGCGAAGTTCATCGCTCGCGCGGTGGACCAGATCGACATGGCCGCGATTTCACGAGCGAATATCAAGATTGTTGGCTCCCACGCCGGGGTCTCACTCGGTGCCGACGGCCCTTCGCAGATGGCTGTTTCCGACGTCGCCTACTTCCGAAGCCTAACCAGGGTCGATAGGGGGTTGGGCGAGGTCGCGTGCCATGTTTTTCAACCTTGCGATGCAGTAAGCGCTTATCGTTGCACTAAACTGATGGCCAATATTCCCGGCCTATGCTACCTGCGGACGCACCGACCGGAGGCGAGTTTCGTATATCCCTTTACGGAACGGTTCGAAGTCGGCGGGTGCAAGCAATTGCGCCGCGGCGAGCACCTAACGCTCGTCAGTTGCGGCTACATGTTGCACATCGTCCTCCAGACCGCCGATCGATTGGCGGACCAGGGAATCCGCTGCAACGTGTTCGACGCTTATACCTTCCCGCTCGAGGCGAAGCCGATTCTTGCGGCTGCGCGATCGGCGGGCGGCGCGATTCTGACCGTCGAGGACAACAACATCGGCGGGCTGCAAGCGGAACTCGCCGAAGCGGCTGCGGCTGTGGGCGGGGTTCGCGTGGAAGGATTGACTGCGAATCGAATACCCAAGTCGGCCAAGACGGCCGAGGAAGTATTTGAGTACGTCGGAGTAGGCTCGAAACAGATCACCGAGCGGGCGACCGCCCTAGGAGCCTGTTGAAGAATGTCGTCCTTCCTATGTGGCACCGGCTTCTAGCCGGTGAAAACACGGGCTGGAAGCCCGTGCCACGCCCTACCCCGCTAAGGCGTTCTCCATTCTCGGGGGATAAGGCGGGCGCTTCCCTACGGGCGCGGCTCCGTCCCAATCACGGTGCTCAGCAAGAGTCCCGACATCACCAAGGCCACGATGATCTTCGCGACTGCGCCGAGCACGAACCCCATGGCCGCGAAAAACCCAACTTTGGTCCCGTGAGAAATGTCCTTGCGCACGGACATCTCGACCAACGTCGCTCCGGTAAAGCAGCCGACCAGGGCGCCGATCATCGTCCCAACGATCGGAATCGGCACAAGAAACGACAGAAAAATCATCCCCAGAATCCCGCCGAGCATTCCTCCCCAAGCCGCTTTGCGGGAAGCACCCGCGCGGCGGGCCGTCACCACGGAGGCAAGAATCTCGACGCCCTCGCCAAGCAGGGCGATGCCGGTCAGGATTCCAAGCAGCGTCAGGCCGGCGCGGGGCCACCCTTCGCCCCATGCGTACCCAGCGGCACTGGCAACAATCAGCCAAGTTCCGGGTAGGCGGATGGCCGTCATTGCCACCCCGACCAGGCAGGCCAGGATAAGCAGGCAAGTTAGCAAGATGTCATTCATAACTATTGGTCTGTTCAGGTTCGCCATCCAGCGTAGTCCGATAGGATCATCCAAACCTCCCCCGCTAACAAGTAAGACCGTTCAGTAGAAAGCGGCGAGACACGCTCGACTTGGGGAAGACGCCGGGAATATAATCTTCACTCAAAGCAAGCGTTGAGTTGAAACGCAAGTCGAAAATCGGAAGGAAAGAGTATGATGCGCGGGTTGATCATTGTGTGTATTTGGATTGCCATATCCTCGGCGATGGCCGCGCCGCAGCGAGTCCTTGGTCAGGCGGTCCCGTCGCTTTACAGCGACGTGCCGCCGGAATTCGCGGATACACCGGCGGACCCGGTCATCTTGGAACCGATTCGCCCGCTCTTTCCGGACGGAGCCGGCAACTTCGCCCAGGCGCGAAATTGCGGATCGTCCGATGTGTTGACGATGTCGTCTTTTGCAGTGCTTCTTCTGATGCTTAACGTCGCGTCCAACGGACGAGCGAGGCGCGGAACATGAGCGAGGATCGCGCTACGGGCAAAGTCATGGTCGCCGACGCACTGAAATCGCCGCTTGGGCCGCATTGAGCGTCTCCGCAGCCACCGTGTGCGCGGGGTCGATGCGGAGGGCGTCCCGAGCGTGTTTTTGCGCCGGGGTGCCACTGACGAAGTGTGCCACTGCTCTTGAGCAGTGGGTTTGTCCCGGAAGGAAGACCACTGTTGTTCCAACAGTGGCACTCGTCCACTGACGAAGTGTGCCACTGCTTTTGAGCAATGGGTTTGTCCCGGGGGGAAGACCACTGTTGTTCCAACAGTGGCACTCGTCCACTGACGAAGTGTGCCACTGCTCTTGAGCAGTGGTATTCTGTACGGCGTGAAGACCCGGCCCCGAAAAACCCGTGTAGCGTGGGATGAACCCGGGCACGCCCATTTCGTGACCTTCTCGTGCTTTCAGCGCCTGCCGTTGCTCACCCGTGATCGCACGCGGCGTTGGGTGATCGCAGCACTCGAGGAAACACGCCGGAAACTCGACGTGTCCCTCTGGGCGTACGTGATCATGCCAGAGCACGTACACGTCTTGCTGTATCCAAGGCAGGGAAATTATGAGATGCGCACGATCCTTGTGGCCCTGAAGCGTCCCGTCGCCGACGCGGCCAAGCGGCATCTCGAACAAACCGGCAACACAGCGTGGCTGAAGCGACTGCGGGTGCAGTATCCGTCACGAGAGGTCTTTCGATTCTGGCAACCGGGCGGCGGATTTGACCGCAACATCTTTCGAGAGAAAAACGTTCCGAGCGTCATCGAGTACATTCACGACAACCCGGTTCGACGCGGTTTGGTGAAACATCCGACCGATTGGGAATGGTCCAGCGCCAGATTCTGGGACGGATGTTCGAACGTCCCCATCCGAATGGACGAACCCTTCGTGTGAAACCACTGCTCAAGAGCAGTGACACACTATTCCTTCCCAATGGGCGAACCCCCTCGTGCGAAAACCCACTGCTCAAGAGCAGTGGCACACGATTCAATGTCGCCCGTGTAATGATATCGCCGCTTGGGCCGCATTGAGCGTCTCCGCAGCCGCCGCGTGCGCGGGGTCGATGCGCAGGGCTTCCCGAGCGTATCTTGCCGCCTTCTCGTATTCACCGCGATCAAAGTAAGCGGCGGCCAGATTCGCATGGGCGTTCGCATAATCGGGTTGGATATGGATGGCTTCCTTGAACGCAGCGACGGCCTCACCCACCCGGCCCAGTCGGACGAGCACGTCCCCAAGACCTTTGTGAGCGTTCGCCAAACCGGGCCTGATGCGAATCGCTTCGCGGTATTCCGTCATGGCCTCGTCGAGTTGCCACTGAGCCGCTAAGGCGTTGCCGAGGTTACAGTGAGCGTCTGCGAACCGCGGTTGAATTCGCAAACTCTCGCGGAAGCTGCGGATCGATTCCTCGATCTTTCCCAGCCGGTTCAAAGCATTGCCCAGGTTGTAATGGGCCTTGGCGAGGTTGGGATCAAGGCGAAGCGACTCGCGGTACGCGGTCACCGCTTCATCGAGTGCGCCCTTCCGCGCCAAACCCATTCCCAGAGCGCATTGACCATCGGCGAAGTCGGCTCGAATCGCGACGGCCTCTCGATACGCGGCGATCGCTTCGTCAACCCGGTTTCGTGCCAACAGGGCGTTCCCGACGGCGACGCGGGCCCGGGCATTGTGTGGCCGCTTCGCCGCAACGTCCGCCCAGATCGCCAGATCGCTGCGATAGTCCTTGTTGCGCTGATAGGTCCCGTGTGTCAGGAGCATCGCGACCACGACTGTCGCTACTCCCCCGGTCCATTTCATAACGTTCCGACCCGTCGATAGGCGACCGAATAATGCGTCCAACCGTGTCTTGCCGCCAAACAGGACGACCGCGAGCACGGCGGCCAATGGCAGGTACATGCGATGCTCGAACGCCAAGTCTTTGATGGGGATGAAACTTGAAGTCGGCGCCAGAATTACGAAGAACCATGCCCCCACAAACCCTAGCCACGATCGCCGAACCAAACCCCAAGCCGTCGCCCCGAGCAGTAGAAGCACGACCAGCGCGGGTGGGACGATAACAATTGCGGTCGATGCAACGGGCCAGTCGTAGTCCAAGCAAAGCCCGTCGGGCCAAAAGCACAGCTGCAGATAGTTCAGGATCACGCCCGGTTGCGTAGCCGCATATTTCAGTGGAGTGATGCCGTGATATCCGAATCCAACATGGGAACGATGGGCCTCTGGATCGAGAATATCCCCCGTAACACCGCATATCCACAACACGCCCCATGTCGCCGCTAATCCCGCGTACAACACCCAACGTCGTCCCGATGCCCCTTTTCGCAGAAACACATGGTCATAGACGAACATCATGACCGGCACCGTGACCATGACCGCCTTGGAGGCCATCCCCAATGCACACGCAATGATCGCCGCTGTATACCAGCCGAGGCGTCGTGAGGAGTGCAAACCGCGGATCGCACAATAGAGGGTCAGTAGATAGAACAACCCCATCAACGACTCGCCGCGTTGGATGACGTAGGTAACGCTCTGGGTCTGGAGAGGATGCACCGCCCAAAGCAATGCGACCGCAAAGGCAAAAACCGCTGCGCCATTCACATCGTACGGATCGACACGCCCGATCAGAGCACCGGGCGCAAGCCAGGTGACAATGGGGGTGTCCGTGGGCTTGCGCCCACGGCTCTGACAACTTGTGATCGTTCTCCGCACAAGTCCGAAGAGCGTCAGCGCCGCCAGGATGTGAACCACAAGATTGAACGCGTGGTAACCCCAAAGGTTCAGGCCGCCGAACGCGTAGTTGACCGCGAGGGAAAACTCGACGACCGGGCGTTCGACCGAGAGCAGGTCCCAGGGCGGCCACAATTGGCGGATGCGCTCATTCTCGACGATGTGGTAGATGTCATCGAAAAGAAACACGCCAGGGAAGCTGTTGGAATAAGCAGCCACGACAAAGGCGACCAAAAGAAGGGAAGGCAGCACCCGCCGCACTAGTCGTTCGCCGCCGTTGCCCTTGACAGTGGTAGGGGGTGGGTTGCTCATAAGCGAAAAAATAAGGGCACCAACGCCAATCGTCGATGCCCTCGGTTTGTTTGCCGGGCATGTGCAAGCGGGGTCTGTATACCTGAACATCTCGATAAAGAGAGGGGCGGAGCGATGCGCACTACACAAGAACCGAGGATTGCGCTATGGCGTTTTCGTTGTGAGTAACCGGGCGATCGATCCGAGCACCAGGCGTAAGCCTGGTGACAAGACGTGTCCACGGGCTGGCGCCCGCGGCTCTGTTCACCTCGCCGCACGAAACAAAATGCCATGAGAAATAAAGAACACTCTAGTCCGTCAAAGTCGGCTGTGAGTGGGGAACAAGCGACGGCTGCTCGTCGAGGATGGCGAGGGTGGCCTGGACGATGGCGGGGTCGAACTGTCGGCCTGAACAGGCGATCAGCTCCGCCCGGACCTGATCGACGTTATAGGCCGGCTTGTAGGTTCTTTGCGACAACATCGTGTCCAACGCGTCGGCGACGGCCAATATCCGAGCGCCCAGGGGAATCTTTTCGCCTACCAACCCGGCGGGGTAGCCACGTCCGTCGTAACGTTCGTGATGGTGCAGGATCAACGGAAGCTGGTCGGCAAGGACGCTGAGATGTCCGAGAATCTCAATGGCGATTTCCGGGTGCCGCTTAACAGTGTTGAACTCTTCGGCGGTGAGCGGTCCGGGTTTGGTGAGGATGGCGTCGGGAACGCCGATCTTGCCCACGTCGTGCAATAAGGCGGCATTGTGCAGCGACTCCACCGCCGCCGCCGACAACCCCATCCGCCGAGCGATCGCCACCGCGTAGGCGGCCACGCTCACGGAATGAACGCGGGTGTAGGGATCACGGGCGTCGACGGCGGCCACCATGGCCCGCGTCGATTCCACGTCCGTTGCCCGTTCGCCCCAACGCTCATGGGCGTTGGTGCTGACGGCCCGTTCGCCCCAACGTCCGTCCGCAGGCGGCGGATTGGTGCTGACGGCACGCAGCCGCTCGCGGGTGCGGTCGACAGTGCTCGAACGTTCGCCCAAACGCCCAAAGGCGTTTGGACTGCCGGAGCGGTCGATGTTGAACGGATCATGCGGCATCGTTGATTACACCTCTCGGGTGAACACGGCCCTTAGCGCTATCGTCGCCGGTAGCAGCGGACTTAACGTCCCTCCCGCTCCCCGTTTATCCGGGGAAAACCGGCAAACGATCATTACAACGGCAGCGATAATGGTTCGCCGGCGGGTGTCGTGAGACAACGAACATCGGACCTTGCGGCGTTATCTTCCGGTAACCCAATCGCAACGGCGAGTGCCAACATCATGTCACTTAGGAATATGGGGTGATCCGATAAGCGGCTGGTTTCAGGGATGCACAACGTCCGATGCCTTCCCGCGAGGTCCGAATGGTGTTACACTCCGCACATGCAGCCACAGACGCTACGTTTTTGGGTTTGTTATCCTCGCCCAAAGACTCAAGGGTTTTTGGGCTGACCCGGCGAGAAAACGGTTATGAGCCAACGTCCACGAATCCGCGGTTGGGGACGGTTGATGTGTGTCCTGCTACTCGCGGCGGGCTGCGCATCGACGGGCGGCCTACACGCGACCCACGAAGAGATTCCTCGAATGCTCGAACAACAGGCCCAGGCATGGAACGCCGGCGACATCGACGCCTTCATGGCGCCCTATTGGCATTCACCGGATTTGACCTTCAGCTCCGGAGGCAAAGTCACACGGGGCTGGCAGGCCACGCGTGATCGGTACCATCAACGCTATCCGACACCGGAAGCCATGGGGCGTTTGACCTTCAGCGATCTTGAAATCACGGTACCGGGGCCCAACGTCGCCCTCGTGCTCGGCCGCTGGCGGCTGGAGCGCGTCGAACCCATCGGCGGGGGATTCACCCTTGTACTGCGAAAAGACGTTGAGCAGAAGTTCGCCCCAACGCTCACGGGCGTTGGGGCTGCCTGGGTCATCGTCCACGACCACACCTCCACCGACGCGCCATGAACCGTTGCTCCAAGTCAACCCGCACGGCAATGCTGATCAATTAACTTGAATGCCGCAGCAATACTGCTAAGCGGAAATTGGGCCTTAGAGACCCTCAAGTTTTTCAGTACTGATATCCGATACACCGAAACGGAGGATCGTCCTATGCTGACGAGTCGCTCTGCGGTCGCTTGGTCATGGATAGACCGGGTCGCGGGCTTCAGTCGGCCCTTTTCGGGGCGGTTCTCTCTGTGGACCGATCGTTGGGCGGCAGGAGGCGGCCCGTCGAATCGGCTGGTTCGGCACGCCTCCCGTCGGAATGGCGAATTCAGAATTGCGAATGGCGAATTAGGAATGAACGCGACTATCCTGTGGTTGCAGTGTTCCGGGGCGTCCCTTTTCGTAATTTGTAATTTGTAATTCGTCATTCATGCTTCTTTCCCTCGTCGCAGGAAGCGCGAGGTTGAGGGTAATCCGTGCGTACCATAACCATCGCCAATCAAAAGGGCGGCTGTGGCAAGACCACGGTCGCGATCAACCTAGCTGCTTCGATCGCCCGAGAGGCCCGTAGGGTTCTCCTGGTGGACCTCGATCCCCAGGCCCATTGCGCCGTGGGGATGGCTGTCCCGGACGAGCAGATCGACCTCTCCATCCTCGATTGCCTCCTCGGACGAATCGAAGGGCAACCTATCGAGCTATCGCGGATCACCTGGCAGATTGCGCCCAACCTAGACCTTGCCCCGTCCAAGGCCGGTCTCGCCAACCTGGAGCCGCGGCTCGGCGATCGTCAAGACGCCGAAACGTTGCTGTA
The DNA here is from genome assembly GCA_020056715.1 of Phycisphaerae bacterium. Lineage (GTDB taxonomy): Bacteria > Planctomycetota > Phycisphaerae > UBA1845 > UBA1845 > SBAX01. The sequence goes on from JAGVHG010000171.1 coordinate 33,731, forward strand.
TGACCTGCTCCAGGTCGATGCCAACCGCTACGACTATTGTGTGGTCGACTGCCCGCCGCACCTGGGACTGCTGATGAAAAACGGGCTGCGGGCGGCGAACGAAGTGGTGATCCCGGTGGACACCGGGTACTTCTCCCTACACGGCCTGACCCGACAGCTCGCCACCATCGAGCAAATCAGCGAGCGGAACGGCGCGAAACCGGTCATCCGCATCCTCCCCAACCAATACGACGTGCGGACGAAGCTGGCACGGGAGATCCTGGCCGAGTTGCGCAATCGCTTTAAGGGGCTGGTGTATGAGACGATCGTCAACTTCAACACCAAGCTCAAGGAGGGTGCGAGCTTCGGCCAGCCGATCACCGAATTCGCCCCAAGCAGCATGGGTGCCCGCGATTTCGAGAAGCTGGCCCGCGAGTTGATCGCCGCCGAGCCGCCGCGCGTACCCACGCCGGAAATGCTGCAACATATGGAGCGCCTCGCCAAGGACGCCGAGCGGTTGCTGGCCACCACGTCGACGCTGATCGACAGCCGTCGTATGCCTGTGACGCGACCGGCGGACGGCAGTGCCGATGACTCGCCGTACCGCTCAAGGGCGGTACGGCTGACGCCGCCGCCCGATGCGCCCGCGATCCCGGAAATAGTTTTCGAAGGCCCCGCTTCCCCTTTGGCCCCGGCCGCTGTGCGTACGAGCTTCTCGCACTCCGCCGTTGGCGGACTCACGGGCAATGCTGCTAACGGCAAACTGACAACGCCGGACCCTCCCTACTCGGTCGGCTCGTCTGACCGTCAGCCGACCGTTAAACCCGTTCTGGACCAGACCCGGTATGCCCAACCGCCGAAACCCCCGGTCCAAAGTCCAATGGCAGAGCCGCTTACCGCAACTCCTTCGAGGCTCAGGACAAGCTTTACGCCGCAGGCGGACCCTCCCGGACCCTCCCAGACCCTCCCGGACCCTCCCTCCCCGGTCGGCTCGTCTGACCCTCGGTCGGCTTGTCCGACCCTCGGTCGGCTCGTCTTACCCTCGGTCGGCTCGTCCGACCCAACGCGAGCGCTCGCGCCGCCACCGGCCGCCACGCGTGAGGAGATCGACCGCAAGATCGAAGCGATCTATGGCGTTCGACAGGAATCGGACGTGGTCGTCTTTCGCAGCCACAGGCCCGAAGCGAGCGAAATCCAGATCGCCGGCGACTTCAACGACTGGATGCCGCACACCACGCCGATGCGCCGCCTGCCCGACGGCGACTTCGAGGCTCGCTTGAAGCTGCCCAAAGGCCGGTATCGCTATCGTCTCGTCGTCGATGGCCGCTGGTCGCACGACCTCTTCAACGCCGCCATCGAAACAAACGAATACGGGGAACTGAACTCCGTCGTGGAAATCAAGCAATAGCCGCTGAATGCGGAATGGTGAATGCGGACCGCAGGTGATTAGGTTCCTTCACGCAGCAATACTTCGACTTGATCGCGCAGGGCGGGTAGTTCCTTTTGAATCACGCTCCAGACACGATCATCCTCGATCATGTCATATCCGTGCGTAAGCACATTACGGAAGGCAATGATCCTGGGGTGGTTTCCGATCCGTGCCGCGGTATTGGGATCCAATTTGGCGATACGGTTCATGGCTTCGCCGATGATTTCAAAGTTTCGTTCGACCGTTTGGCGAAGAACACGGTCCCGGCGGTAATCATCAAGCGTTCGGCCATGAACCAAGTCGATGACGAACTGAGCCGCATCGCGGATGTCGTCAAGATACTTGGGGATCTTAGGCTGCATAAAGGAGTTGCCGGGTTCGGTTGGCCTCTCGAATGAAGTAGGGGCTTTTCATGGCCTTGGGCATGACGAGGTCCACCTTCTTTTCGAGCAGGTGCTCAAGCTCCGCCTTGAAATCGAAATAATGCGCCAGCCACGGGCCCAAGTCCTGCCCGGGATGGAATTCGATGAGGAAATCAACATCGCTGTGATCCGGGTCGAAGGTGCCGTCGGCCGCAGACCCGAACAGTTCCAAACGTAAGACGTTGAATCGTCGGCAAAGCTGTTCAATAGCGGCACGCGTCTGGACAATCAGGGGGATCATGACTCTCTCGCTTCCGCTGCAAGGCGACCCATAGAGTATAACCTCTCAACCCTTCGGTCTCCACTACGTCTCTTTCCAGCGTTTAATCGGGGGGTTATTCTCAGCGATCCCGATGGGACCGATCTTGTCCAATAGCGGAGACAAGGCGGCGAGGGGGACTTCACCACTCACCCCGGCCCTCTCCCCTTGAGAGGAGGGGGGTTTGGAGACCGTATGCTCGACATTAAATTCATTCGAGAAAATGTGGAGTTAGTGAAGCAGGCCGCGAAGGCCAAGCGCATTAACTGCGACGTCGATCGGCTGGTCGAGGTCGATCGGCGGCGGCGGGAGTTGCAGCTTGCACTCGATAAGTTCCGCGAGCTGGTCAAAGAAAGCGGCCAGCGCATCGGCCTGCTGCGGAACACCAAGTCTGATTGGTACAAGCGTGCCATCGCCGAGGGCAAGACCGACGCCGATATCAAGACCGAAGCCGATCGCGTTCAGATCGAGTTGACCGCGATCAAGCCCAAAATCAAAGAGCTGGAGGACTCCGTAGGGCCGATCCAGGACGAGTTCGAGCAGCTCATGCTCACCAT
>JAGVHG010000041.1 GCA_020056715.1 Phycisphaerae bacterium
AAGGCGACCGGATCGTCGATTCGCGCTTGTGCGGCCTCCAAGTACGCGGGCACGCGACCGAGTCGCCGGGCGATCGCGCGGACGGTGTCGCCATTCGAAAGATCGCGCCGGGCCAACAACTCAAACAGCGATTCGATCGCCTCCGTAAGCGGTAGGGAGGGGTCGCGTCGCCACGATTGGATGGTCCGCAAGCGCAAGTCGGCGACGGCGAGGTGGGCTTCGAAGACCATCCGGTCGAGTGCCGCTGGGGTGTCGGCTGCAGGCTGTTCGAGCTGCGCGACCGCCGAGGCCGTGGCCGTGACCTGCTTGCCTCGGGCCTCGATCAGTTCCCGGGTGGGAACCTCAAGCTCGGCGTCGCAGCCGTATAACCCCGCCCGCGAGCCAATCGATGGGAATAAGCGCCACCACCCGCGGTAGTAGGCCTCGACAAGTTGTTCGAACGCCGCGGATTCATTCGCCACGTCATTCTCCTTGCTATTCTAGTTTCCTAACCCCTTGTCTGAATGCGAGTTAGCTAGAAAAGGCCCGGACGCCTGGATATGAGCCTACCACCCCTTGTGGGTAATGACCAGGGAAGAACGACAAGTGTCTTGCTCGCCCGGGTTCGATTAACAGTTCTTTCTCGTCAGTGGCGACTGGAAATCCGTGTCGATACACTGCCCATCGATGCTGTGGCTAGTTCTTATTGCCGTCGGTGGGCCATTTCTCGTATCGCTCGCGGCGACTTTCGGCGTACGGTCATGGGCACGTCGGACTGAGTTCGTCGATCGACCTGGCGGGCACAAGCGCCACGCATCGCCGGTCGCGCTCGGCGGCGGCGTTGCGCTATTTGTTTCCATTTGCGGCCCGATCTTTTTGGGAACCATTTTGGCCTGGGTTGTACACAGCGGCGATAAACCACCCGAGTGGCTGCCGGGGATCGTTCAGACTCACCTCGCGGGGATCGCCTCCAAGCTTTCGACCGCTCTGGCGATTGTGGGCGGGGCTTTCGTCCTGCTTGTCGTCGGGCTGATTGACGACCGCAGACCGCTCGGCCCGGCGCCCAAGTTCATCGCCCAATTCACGGTTGCAATCTTTATCGCCGGCCCCGTCGGCATCCGGGCGGTGGAAGCCCTCCCTGCGCCGCTGTCCATTGCGGTGACCGTACTTTGGATCGTGCTGATCACCAACGCCTTCAACTTCCTCGACAACATGGACGGCCTCAGCGCCGGGGTGGCCGCCATCGCCGCCGCCATTTTCGCCGTCACCGCCGCCCGTAGCGGTCAAGTCTTCGTGCCGGTGATGGCCTGGGTCATCGTCGGGGGGTTACTGGGGTTTCTGGTCTACAACTTCTCGCCCGCGACGATCTTTATGGGCGACGCGGGGAGCCTGCCGCTCGGCTTCTTGATGAGCGTGGTGACCATCCTGACGACCTTCTACGATCCCGCCCGAAACTTGACTCCCTTGGGCGTCATCGTTCCCGTCGTGGTCCTCGCCGTTCCGCTTTATGACGTTCTAAGTGTCATCATCCACCGCATTCGCGCCGGCGAGAGTCCGCTCCGCGGCGACTGGCGACATTTCTCACACCGCTTGGTGAAGCGGGGCATGACTCCGCGCGGGGCCGTCCTCACCATTTACCTTGCCACCGCCGCGACGGGTCTTCCCGCGATCATTCTCCCCACCGTCGATTGGGCCAGCGCAGTCCTATTACTGTTACAGTGTCTCGCCGTAGTGGCCATGATCGCCATACTCGAACACGCCGCTACGGATCGAACCGCGTAGTCCCGGCGCGCCGCTGGCATGTCTCGCAAGACTATGCCACCGGCAATCCAATCACGGCGTCGTATTCAGCGGAGCTACGTATAATAATCGATACGGCTCAAACAAAAGTTGAGAAAACCACCGGTTTTCGATTTGGATTTGCAGCGCCTTCCGACCGGCTCGCTCCAAGATTGGGAACGGGTCGGTATGAAGGACCATGAGCCAAAACGCGCGCGGGTCTTTCAATACTTCGGGGTTTTCTACCGTGATCCCGTCCGGCGCGACGTGCAGTTCAGAATAGGGCATCGAGGTAGGGAGCGGGTAGTACGCAAACCCAAGTCGTTCGGCATCATCCCAGTGCAGATCGGCCATATCGTCGATCGTGAGAACGACTGCATCTTTCGCCGGATCGACCCGCTCGCTGAGGAACTCTACCAGTTCACGGAACCCCAGTGCAACCGCCGAACTTTGATCGAGCCTATGTACTCCGCCGTAGGCCATGAACGCAGCCATGAGCACAAACGGCCCCTTCTGAAAAAGCCGCTGGCTGACAAGCAGAGGAAGGAGCAGGGCAGGAACAATCGCCGGTATGGCATATCGATCCACCATCGCCGGATGCCGAATCCATGAGATTACCAGGAGACCGAACCACGCACACCCAAGCCACATCAACAGCAACCAGTCGATTGGCAACACCGAGCCGCGGGTGGAATGAAATCCCGGCGCGCCGGGGGCCTGCGCATCGCGTGGCGCGACCTGACCCTTGACACCGGGCGTCACGGTCAGGCGGTCGCGGTTCGGAATGTGACTTTTCCCGCGTTTCCACTTCGTGTTCCAGAACAGGAGGCTCGGCGCCAGAACAGCAAACACCCACGCATACCCAAAAGAGAGTTTCGCGAGCACGGCGAAGGCACTCGCACACGTCGGCGGCCGGATCCAATCCAGGCCCTGAAAGGTCATTTGCCGATAAACGATATAGTGCCACACCATTGGCACGCAAAGAACGCCAACCGCGAGAAGTGCGAACGACGGAAACCGGGGAAAACGTCGATCTCTCTTGACGCTGACGAACGCCAACCAGATGACATGAGCTGCAAGGGTCAGGACGAAAAGGTAGTGGGCATGGAAAGTCAGCGTGGCCGCAACTACATAGAGCACCCAGTTAACCGACCTCCGTGATGTGACCAACCGATACCAAAGCCCGGTGGAGAGGATGCAACCAAGCACGAGCATCGAATAGGGGCGAGCTTCTTGACTGTGATGAATGTGAAAAGACTGCATCGCAAGTAAGCCTGCTAAAGCACAACCCACTCGTACGCCGCCGGCGAGCGTACCCAACCAGAACGCCGCGGGAATCGCGAGAATTCCGGCGATGGCGGCCGGTAGACGCAAAACCCACTCCGGCGGATGTGGATCGCTTGTGATCGTCCGCAAGATGAGTTGATAGAGCGGCGGCTTGGTTAACTCCGGACCCCAACGGAAGCTCTCTCCGAGCGGCATACGCGAGACGTGCCAAGTGCAGAACTCATCGGCCCAGAGCGAACGCTCTCCGAGTCCGTAGAGTCGCACGCTCAGCGCCAGAATGAGTAGGGCC
>JAGVHG010000054.1 GCA_020056715.1 Phycisphaerae bacterium
GCCCAGAAATACTTCGGCTGGCTTCCGAAGATGCCTGTTCCGCCCCGCGTAACGGTGAAGGAGCCTCCGCAGACGGAGCCGCGGACGATCATCATTCCGGAAAAGAAGGGCCCCGCGCCGATCGTGGGCTTGGTCTATCGCGGCGTGCCGCAGGGCAACGACGATTCATTACCGCTTGAGATGCTCATGACCATCGTCGGCGGCGGTGAAAGCAGCCGCTTGCACAAGGACCTCGTCAAGGAAAAGAAAATCGCTCAGTTCACCGTGGCTGGGGCGTTTTCGCTGGAGGACGACGGTCTGGCGGCTGCCGGCGCCGTCATCATGCCTTGGGGTGATAAGCAGAAGGTCATGGAAGCGCTTCGCGTGCATATCGACAAAGTCCGCACCGAGCCGGTCACACAGCGGGAGTTGGACAAGGTCAAGAACCAGCTCCTCGCGAAGGAAGTGACCAACGCCCTGACCAACGAAAACAAGGCGAGTCTACTCGGGCAATATGAAGTGCTCGAAGGCGGCGCAGACAAGGCCAACGAACGACTGGCGAAAATTCGTGCAGTCACGACGGACGACTTGCTGCGCGTGGCAAAGACCTACCTCGCCTCCGATCGCGAAACAACGGCCACTGTGCAGCCGGAGCTTGGCGGCATCATCAAGTCGCTGTTTGGCGGCAAGGGCAGCGAAGGTGATGAGGGGGCATCGCCGGTTCCGCCGCCGACCGAAAATCGTGTAGCCAAGCGCGGCGGATTGCGCTCGGACCTTGTGCGGCCCGATTCATTCCCGAAGGAGCCGCCCGTCGCGAAGCTGCTCGAAGCGGTGCCGAAATTTGCTACTGAAGAGTTTGCGTTGCCGAACGGCTTGCGAGTCGTGGTGGTGCCCAATCACGAAGTGCCCTTCGTGACGGCTACCCTCGGCATCGTCAACGGCGGCTGGACCGAGGAGAAGCCCGGCACAGCGAACCTGGCGACCGCAATGATCACCAAAGGATCGGCAAACCACACGGCGGCCGAACTGGCGGAGGAGCTGGAGTTCGACGCGATTTCACTCAGCGGAGCCGCGTCGATCGACGTGGCCAGTGTTCACACCTCGGGAGTAACCGACAAGTTTGACACGGCCATAAAGCTATTGGCCGAAGTCGTGCGGACACCGAAGTTCCCGGAAAGCGAGCTTGAAATCCTGCGTCAGCAGGTGCTCCTGGGCCTTATGATCCAGGCCAGAACGCCCGAGTACGCGGCTGATCGGGAACTGCGACGGCGGGTCTTCGGGGCGCATCCCTATTCGCGAACCGCTGTCGGCGAGCCCACCGACGTGCAGGCGCTGAAGGCCGATGATCTGAAAAAGTGGTGGTTCACGTTTGTCCGACCAGACACTGCGGTGGTGTACATTGCCGGCGATGTCGATCCTTCGGCGGCGAAGAAGACGGCCGAGCAGTACTTCGGCGATTGGAAAGCCGAGGGTGAAAAGCCGGCGCCGAAGATGGCTGATTTCCCTGAACCGATCGCAACGCGCATCTATCTGGTTGATCGGCCCGGTTCGGTGCAGAGCCAGATTCGCGTAGGTCATCGCGGCATCACGCGGAAGAACCCCGATCATTTTACCTCCATGGTGCTTTCGCAGATCTTTGGCGGCAGTTTCGGCAGCCGGCTCAACAAGGCCATCCGAGTGGAGAAGGGCCTGACCTACGGCGCCCACGGCGGCTGGAGAGCCCTGCGCTTCGCGGGATCGTTCACCGTTTCCACATTTACCAAGAACTCCTCGACGGCTGAAACGCTAAACGTGATTCTGAGCGAGGTCGAGCGCATGAAAGACGCACCACCAGAGGCATTGGAGGTAGATGTTGCGAAGTCGTACCTTGTCGGCAGTTTCGCGGGCAATCGGGAGACGCCCGGTCAGGTCGTCGGCGATCTATGGCTTATCGAGTACGCCGATCTGCCGAAGGACTACTTGTCAAGGTATTTGAATGGCGTGAAGAATACTACGATTGATGATGCGCATCGTGTTGCCGCCAGACTGATCGACGAAAAGAAGCTGACGATCGTCGTCGTGGGCGAGGCCAACGCGGTCAAGGCGGATCTCGAAAAGATCGCGCCGGTGACGGTGATTAACGAACAGACAGGCGAGACGAAAGACCCTACGGTCGATCAGCCGAAGCCGCCTACGTGAAAAGGCGTCCGCGCAGGTACTGACGATCAGACTCATCCGGCAGTCACTGAACCCAAAAGTTGCCCTTGGAAGCGGATTGTGCATCGACGGCGTTAAACCCGTCAGCGCGTGCCTTCATCCGCCGTGCTCGCCGGGGCCAGTCTCGGTATCCACAGGAGTGGCCATCGCAGGTATAATGTTGGGGCGGAATGGAGGTACGTGAGATGTACGCGACGAAGTGCCTTCGACGTCTTCCTTGCCTTGGCGCGATTGGCCTTAGCGCCGCGACAGCGGTGTTTGCGGAAACGGCGGAGCCGAAAGTTCGCCCGGCGTATTGCGCCGGTCAGTGGTATCCCGATAGCGAGGCGGAGCTTGCGAGACAAGTTGACGATCTCCTGGCCCGCGCGTCCCCGCCGACGTCGGGTGTGAGACCGCTGGCGCTGATCGTGCCACATGCCGGTTATCGCTTCAGCGCGCCGGTTGCGGCCGAGGGTTACCGCCGGCTGCAGGGTCATCGATACCGGCGCGCCATCGTCCTGGCTTTCAGCCATTCCAGCGCGGGCCTCTACAACGGCGTGGATGTGCCCGAGGACCTCACGGCCTATCGAACGCCGCTGGGCGAAGTCCCCATCGACCGGGAGGTGTGCGATTCCCTGCTGAAAAGTCCCGGATTCGCCGCGCATCCCGGCATAGATCGCGGTGAACATTCGCTCGAACTGCAACTGCCGTTTCTTCAAAGAACCGTCCGCGAGTTTCGGCTGGTGCCGTTGCTGATCGGACGGATGTCTACCAGTGACTACGCTGCGGCTGCCGATGCCATACTCCGCTGGGTGGACGAGGACACATTGCTGGTTGCGAGCAGCGATTTCACCCACTTTGGCCCCCAATACGGGTACACTCCCTTCGAGAACGACGCGCCGAACAAACTCCGCGAGCTCGCCGACCAGGCAGGGGCGCCAATCCTCAACTGTGATTTCGACGGTTTCCTCGATCATCTGGCCAAGACGCAGGACACGATCTGCGGCCGCGGCCCCATCGCGCTGTTGCTGCGCGTCCTTTCGATGTACGCAAGTTCAGTTGCCGTTCGCTCTGGGTCGGACACTTCCGGGCGGATGATGAACGACTGGACCAACAGCGTGACTTACCAGTCCTTCGTCTTCACCGCCCGTACCGGAACGCTGAACCGAGAGGATCGAGACCGTCTGTTGCCGCTCGCCCGCCTGGCGGTCATGGCGCAACTCGATGGGAAGGAGCGGCCGCGGGTGGAGACCGATAAGCTGCCGGAAAAACTCCGTGCCGACGGAGCGTGCTTTGTGACGCTGGAGAATCACGGCCGCCTTCGCGGTTGCATCGGCAACATGGTTGCGGACGGGCCGCTCTACCAGTCCGTGATCCGCAACGCGGTATCCGCCTGCCAGGACTATCGCTTTCGTGAAGATCCGGTTACGGCGGCGGAGTTCGATCAGCTTGATATCGAGATCAGCTATTTGACGCCGATGAAACGGGTCCAAAAAACCGAAGAGATCATTGTTGGTCGGCACGGGCTGATGATTTCCCTGGGGCCTCGTCGCGGTGTGTTACTACCACAGGTCGCCGCGCGACGCGGCTGGACACGGGCGGAGTTTTTGTCACAAACGTGTCGGAAGGCCGGTCTACCGCCTGAAGCATGGAAACATCCGGAAGCGGAGATATACTCCTTTGAAGCGGAAGTGTTCGGCGAACCGAAGCCGACCGCTCTGCCTGCTTCCGGCGGGAAATGAACGGTTCCAAAGGTTGGAGAATCACCAATGTCAACGTTTAGTACGCGACGACAATTCCTGGCTCAGATGGGGGCGGCCGCCGCTGCCGGCGCTGTGCTCCCTACAGGACCATGGCTGGACGCGGCGCAGGGTGAAGCGCCGGAGCGTTCCTCCCGTGTCATTATCGCCCGCGATGACGCCCTCGCTGGTGGGAGCGTCGATGAGCATGGGGAGCTCCTGCGGAAGCTGCTCGACGCCTCGATGCAAAGGTTGAGCGGAGCCCAAGACGCGGCGGCCGCCTGGCGGCGATGGTTCAAGCCCACGGATCGGGTGGGCATCAAGGTGAACACGCTCGGCCACACGACTCAACCGGCGGTGGTGGATGCCGTCGTGGCCGGTCTGCGGCAGGCCGACGTTCCGGCGGAGAACATCATCATCTGGGACCGCTTCGACTCCGAGCTTGACAAGGCCGGGTTCAAGCTGAACCGCTCCGCGTCGGGAGTCAAATGTTACGGTACGGACGCGGAGGAGGTCGGTAGCGGGTATCAGAGCAACGTCGAGACCAGCGGGGAAATCGGGTCCTGCTATTCGCGCATCATCGCCGAGCAGATTGATGCCTTGATCTCCGTGCCCGTGTTGAAGGACCACAGCCTGGCCGGCGTGTCGCTGGGAATGAAGAACTTCTACGGGGCCATCCACAACCCGAACAAGTATCACGATCGCAACTGCGATCCCTATGTCGTCGACGTGGTGTCCCACCGCTTTGTAAGACCTCGGTGGCGGCTCACCGTTTGTGACGCCACTCGCGGGCAGTGCCACGGCGGCCCCATGAAAAATCCCGGTTATGCCTGGCCGTTCGGCGGTCTCATCATCGGCACCGACTTCGTGGCCGTGGACGCCGTGGGTGCGGACCTGCTCGACGGCGAGCGGAAGAACCGGGGCCTCAAGTTGCTCGCGGACGACAAGCGTCCGACGAACCACATCGCCACCGCCGGCGCCCGCGGGTTGGGCGTGGCCGATCTCTCCAGGATCGAACGGATCGAGCTGTAGACGTGGACGGTCTCGACAACTTGTTCTCCGCGCCTACTCGACGTGATGTTCTGCGCTGGGGGGTCGCCTGTGGGGCGGCAGGTGCACTGTGTCCGACCGGCGTCGGCATCGCACTCGGTCAGGACGTCGCGGCTCCCAACACGCTCCCCGGCTTGAGGCTCAAAGGGCTTGCCCGTCACGAGGCCATGTTCTGGGAGAAGCTGGACGAAAACAAAGTCAAGTGCGTGCTCTGCCCTCGAGAGTGCGAAGTTGCCGATGTCGAGCGCGGCTATTGCGGCGTCCGGGAGAACCACGAAGGCAAGTATCAAACGCTCGTGTACGGCGCTCTGTGCTCGGCCAACGTCGATCCGATCGAGAAAAAGCCGTTGTTTCACTACTTGCCGGGGACCACCGCCTTTTCGGTCGCCACAGCCGGCTGCAACATCGAATGCAAATTCTGCCAGAATTGGCAGATCAGCCAGTTCCGACCGGAACAAGTGGAGAGCGTCCTGGTGGAACCGGAGCGGCTGATCGCGACCGCCCAGGCGCGAAGTGCCCCGACGATCGCCTATACCTATTCGGAGCCGGTAATCTTTTACGAGTACGTTCACGACACCGCGGCCCTCGCCCGGCAGCAGGGAATCGGGAGCGTCATGATCTCCAACGGCTACATCCAGGAAAAACCCCTCCGCGAGCTCTGCCGCCATCTGACAGGCGTGAAGGTCGATTTCAAAGCTTTCAGCGAAAAGTTCTATGAAGAGACCTGCGCGGGCAAACTCAAACCGGTCCTCGCCACCTTGGAGACGCTCAAGGACATCGGCATCTGGTTTGAGTTGGTGATCCTACTGATCCCTACGCTGAACGACTCCCCGGACGAGATCAAGCAGATGAGCGAGTGGATCGTCCAACACCTTGGCCCGGACGTGCCCATGCACTTCACACGCTTCCATCCGACCTATCGGATCAATAACCTGCCGAGCACGCCCGTTGGCACGCTCGAACGGGCCCGGCAGATCGCGTTGGATGCCGGTGTGCGCTATGCGTATGCCGGCAACGTGCCCACTCATCCCGGCGAGAATACCTACTGCCACCAGTGCAAAGTGCCGTTGATTCGGCGGACCGGTTTTCGCGTGGAATCCAACCGCATCCGGGATGGCAAGTGTCCCGACTGCGCGACGCCGATCCCCGGCGTCTGGTCGGCGGAGCAAGCACTGGCTTTCAAGCCGCGCGAGAAAGCCGCGGCGCCGCAAACAGCAGGGCAGCCGAGCTGACTTTGATCCCCGCAATCAGCAACGCCGTCGCCAATTCTACGAGGGTGCATCCCATCCTGGGTGGCGCGATTGAATTAATACAGTTACGCTTCTTGTGTACGACGAGAGCGAGTGCTTTCGTGGATGAGTTGAGGAATACA
>JAGVHG010000117.1 GCA_020056715.1 Phycisphaerae bacterium
GCCGCGCCCGCACCTTCCCCGCCGACGTCCTCGGCCCCGTCGATTTCTGCGCGTTCCGCCGATTCGCCTCCAGCTTCCGTTGCGAAATACTCCCCTTCATCGCTCCCACCGCCCGTTTCTGCGTTTCTGCTTTCCGCGTTTGGGTCGCCACCCTTCCCACCCTTATCACTCTTGAACCCTTCAACCCTGCCCCTCCCCTAATAACGCCACCCCCGATCGCTCCCGACCCCACCCCAGACCGATCGTATTGCTCCAAGCCGCCCCCTTTAGGACTCTTCCGCCAGCAACAATTCACAGCCTCCCGAACGCCCCTTGCCCGCCCGGTTGCTTTCCGTTAGGGTAATGTTCACGCACGCTCACCTCTCCCTCCGGGAGAGGGTTAGGGTGAGGGCTAAATCCCCTCTCCCCGCGCGTGATGGCGGGAGTTAGCGAGTGCCAACGCTCCAATTCAAAGGTAAGTCGGTCATCGAGACCTACCACCACACCGTGCCCCATCACCGCCTGGAGTTCGACGCCAAGCTCTCGCTCCTGCCCAGGGGCGAAAAGCCCGGTCTCGACGGCAACCTCATCATCGAAGGCGACAACCTCCTGGCCCTCAAGGCCCTCCTCCCCACCCACGCCGGCAAGGTCAAGTGCATCTACATCGACCCGCCCTACAACACCGGCAACGAAGGCTGGGTCTACAACGACAACCTCACCCAACCCCAATTCAAAGAATGGATCGGCCGGACCGTCGGCAAAGAGGGCGAAGACGCCACCCGCCACGACAAATGGTGCTGCATGATGTACCCGCGGCTCGTTCTGCTAAAGGAATTGCTGCGGGAGGACGGTGCCATCTTCATTAGCATCGACGACAACGAAATCCACCACTTACGGTCACTGATGGACGAGGTTTTCGGTCTGGAGAACTTTCTCGCCACCGTGTGCTGGCAGAAGAAATATTCTGCATCAAACGATCATCAGGGAATCGCACCGATGCACGATTTCTTACTCGTCTATCAGCGGTCGCCCCAATTCAAACGAAGCCTGCTGCCAAGAACGCATGAACAGGACAAGGCATACAAGAACCCGGACAATGATCCACGTGGGCCCTGGAAACCAATGGATTACACATGCAACAAGACGAAAGATGAGCGACCGAATCTATACTATCCGATTATTAACAAACACACCGGGAAAGAGGTCTGCCCCGACGAGAAGCGAGTGTGGCATTGCTCCGAAGATGTTACAGATGAGAATCTAGAGCTTGACTTGTTGTGGTGGGGCAAGGACGGCACTAACGCGATGCCTTCGCTCAAGAATCATTTATCCACGGTACAGGCAGGATTAGTACCGAACACTTGGTGGCCGCACGAGGACGTTGGCCACACTGACGAGGCCAAGAAGGAACTCCAACGCATACTGGGTGTCCCGGCCGCATCCATGACGCCCAAGCCTGTGGATCTGCTTAGGCGAGTTGTTCAAATCGCCAGCGGGCCGAATGACATCGTATTGGATTCTTTCGCCGGAAGTGGAACTACCGCCCACGCCGTCTTGTCCATAAATGAGCGGGACAAGGGTTCGCGCCGCTGGATTCTTGTGCAGTTGCCGTTTGAAACGCTGGCACAGGTGAAGGCGAAGGAAAACATCTGCCAAGAGATTACAACCGAGCGTGTTCGACGCGTGATTCAAGGGTACAGCTACAAAGGTCAGCGGGGCAACAAGCAACGAGCTCCCGGTCTCGGCGGCTCGTTCACCTACGCCCGCGTCGGTGACCCGCTCTTCAGTGAGTACCGCGACCTGGGTAAGAAGCTCCCGCCGTTCGTGGACCTGGCCAAGTACATCTTCTATACCGAGACCAGTCACGACTGCGATCTCAAGCAAGTGGATCCCGAATCGGGGTTCATCGGCGAAATCGGCGGAAAGAGCTATTACCTCTTCTACTCCCCGAACGACCGCGAGGACCGCGAGGCAAGCCTCAAGACGCTGGATCGCATTCTAAAGAAGGACAAGAATCGGAGCTGGGTCATCTATACCGAGCGTATATGGATGCACCAGGAAGACCTCCGCCAATTCGAGCGCGAAAACGGGCGGAGCGTACGGTTGATGCTCGTGCCCTTTAACCTGAAGTAACCGTATGCGACTCAAGGACTACCAACAGCGCGTCGTTGCGGAAATCGAACGCTTTCTGGAAGCGCTCGCAACGCACCAAGCCTCCGGCAACCGGCATGCTTCCTTGGATGCGTGGGACGATCTCCGTGTTGGCGGGCGATACAACCCAAGGAAGAACGGCCTGGGAAAAGACTTGCCCACGTTCTGTATCAAGGTCCCGACGGGCGGCGGCAAGACGCTCATTGCGACGCAAGTGCTCGGCTCCATCCATCGTACGATCCATCGCGATCGCAACGGGACCGGGTTGGTCCTGTGGGTCGTCCCTAGCAGCCAGATTTACCGTGACACGCTGCGACGCCTCCGCGACCGCAACGACATGTATCGCCTCATGCTCGAACACGCCGTGTCGCGGCGCATCGAACTGTGGGAAAAGCACGAAATCGCCAGGCTCTCCCCTGTCCGGCTGCGCGACAATCTAAACATCCTGATCGTCCAACTTGCTAGCACGAATCGCGAGAGCAAGGAGCAGCTCAAGTTCTTCAAGGATTCTGGCGGCAACATTGTGCAGCACTTCCCCCCGGAAACGGACTCGGAGGCGCATCGCAAGCTTAAAGAAGATGTCCCCAACCTCGACATGCTCGCGGAAGACGCGGAGCGCGGTGATCACCTCGTTGCAACATCCGTCGGGAACCTGGTGCGTCTTTGCCACCCCGCCGTGATTCTCGACGAGGGGCACAAGGCCACCAGCGACTTGGCGAGAAGAACCATCGAAGGATTCAACGCTTCCATCGTTGTCGAGCTTTCGGCCACGCCGACCAGGGACGCCAACGTCATTTGTCGAGTCAGTGGCGAAGAGCTTCTCAACGAAGAAATGATTAAGCTGCCACTCAACATTGCCGCATCGGGTGTCGGCAACTGGAAAGAACTGCTCACCCGCGCCCGCGATAAACGTGTGACCCTGGCAAAAAAGGCGAAGACGTACTGGAAAGAAAACCCAGAGAAACGCCTGATCCGCCCCATCGTGTTGGTCCAGGTTGAGCGAACCGGCCATGACCAACGCGATCAAGATCACATTCATAGTGAGGATGTGCGTGAATACTTGATTGAGCGCCTGGACATCCGCGGGGAAGCCATCGCTGTTAAAACGTCCGCCACTGACGAGCTAGTCGAACACGCCGACCTTCTTGATGAAGGTTGCCCTATCGAATGGATCATCACCAAGGCCGCGCTCCAAGAGGGCTGGGATTGCCCGTTCGCCTACATCTTGGTTTCGCTCAGCAAAACCGGAAGTGGACAAAGCATGACTCAGCTTGTCGGGCGCATACTGCGTCAGCCGGAGCAGGAACGCACTACAGCCCAGGAACTCAACGAAAGCTATGTTTACTGCAGGCATCTCAAATCGAGCGAAATCGCGTCTCAAGTAAAATCGGCACTCGAAAGGGAAGGGTACGAGGGTGATCTGCAGGGAGCAGTGGTCGACGAATCGGACCGCGCGGCACGCGCCCCCAAGAAAACCATCCGCATTCGACAGGAGTTCCTCGATCTTTACCGACGCCCATTCGAAGGCGAAATCTTCCTCCCCCGTTTTTGTGTCAAGGAGAAGGGCGGCTATGAAAGGTTGGACTACTACGAACACCTCATCAGCCAATTGACAGTAGAGCGGTTCGAATACGACACCATTGATTGGCCTCTTGCGGAAAAGTTGTCTGAGGCAAAGGACCGCTTCTACCGCATCACGCTAGGCTCGGACATTGAGAAACGGTATGAAACCGAGGCCGATCTCGTTGAGACGGATTCCGCCGTACTCGCCTGGCTGACCGCCGGTCTTCGATTCGATTTTCTTGGATTCAAGCAGTTGCGTAGTGTCGTTCAACGAGTTTACGAACATCTTTGTGCCGCGGAGCTACAGCTTGCAGACAGGCTCGGCTTGGTCAAATTCACAGTGCGCGACCATGTCGAACGATGGATTCAGGAACAAGTGGACAAACAAACGGAACAGGCGTTCGCCAAGCTTTTCGACTCGGGCCGTCTCCTCTTCTACTTGGAGTGTAAGGAATGCCGGTTTCGGATTCCGCCGGCGATTGAAATTCGCGCCACGAAGCGACTGGTCCATGACGATCATGAACCGATCGCAAAATCACTCTTCGACTACGTCGAACACGAGACTCAGAACGAATATGAGCGGCGAGTCGCGCTGTGCTTAGATCGCGATGCAAACGTGCTGTGGTGGTATCGCAACCTCGTTGGCCCCGAGAACTTCACGGTTCAGGGTTACAAACGCAACCGGATTTACCCGGACTTCGTCGCGCAAAGTTCCCGCGATGGCAAGCCAGTCCACCGTGTGATCGTCATCGAGAGCAAAGGGAAGCACCTTGAAGGCAACCCGGATACGACCTACAAGCGAAAGGTTGCGAAGTATTTCCAGGAAGTAGGCAAAAAAGTCACATGGCAACAGCTCGGCGAGAGTTTCGCTGACCACATCTTTAGGTTCCAAATCCTCGACGAGGCGCAACCGCACGGCCGCGATTGGCAGGACGAGCTAAACGCAATCCTTGCGGCCCGCGATTAAACATTCCCGAAGCGCGCACTCCACGCCCGCATCCCACCGCGCGCCCGTCACGTTCTTTGGGCGGTGAAGGTGCGCGCACAGACAAAAAGGATCGCCCCGTGAAAAAAAGCTGGATTTCCAAACGAACCCACCGCGAAATCCATAAGTGCTTATGGGAAAAGCAGTTATGAAATCATGTACCAAACCGAAAAGCCACCGAAAGCCAAATAAATGCCAGTTGCCGGGAATCGGGATTGGGGTATTGGGGATCGCCGTTTCCCGACGATTACTCGGCCCTCCGTCGCTCCATAGCTTCGTCGCTTCGTCGCTCCTCTTGGGCTGTGCGTGCCGTACCACTGCGACACACGCTAAGCGGGGGGATCCCCGCCAGGCGGTCCTGCAGAAATCGACCGGTATAGCTGGTCGAACAGACCGCGATTTGCTCCGGGGTGCCTTCGACGACGACAAAGCCGCCTGCGTCTCCACCCTCCGGACCAAGATCAATCACCCAGTCGGCGACCTTGATAACGTCGAGATTGTGCTCGATAACGACGACGGTGTGGCCGCGGTCCACGAGGCGGTTGAGGAGAGTCAGCAGATTGCGGACGTCGGCGAAGTGCAGACCCGTCGTGGGTTCGTCGAGGACGTACATCGTCTGCGTGTCGGGCGAGCGGTGCAGCTCAGCCGCGAGCTTCACCCGTTGGGCCTCACCGCCGGAGAGAGTGCTCGAAGCTTGCCCAAGGGTCATGTAGCCCAGGCCCACGTCTTTGAGGGCCTGCAAGCGGCGAGAAATGTTGGTGAAGTTCTCGAAAAATTTGGCCCCCTCCTCCACCGGCATGTTCAGGACGTCGGCGATGGTCTTGCCGCGGTAGCGAACTTCGAGCGTCTCGCGGTTGTAGCGCGATCCGCCGCACTCCCCGCAAGGGACGAAGACATCGGGAAGAAAGTGCATGGCGATGCGTTTGACGCCCTGGCCTTCGCACAGTTCGCAGCGCCCGCCGGCGATGTTGAAGCTGAATCGCGCCGCGCCGTAGCCGCGAATCTTGGCCTCCCGCGTGCGGGCATAAAGCTCGCGGATGAGATTGAAGACGCCGACGTAAGTCGCCGGGTTGCTGCGCGGCGTGCGGCCGATCGGCGATTGGTCGATCTCGATCACCTTGTCGACGAGCGAGCTTCCGACGATACGCTCGAAAGGCCCCGGACGAGGCCCGCCGTGGCCGATACGTCGCTTCAACGCCCGCAGCAGAACCTGGGTCACCAAGGTGCTCTTACCGCTGCCGGACACGCCGGTGACGGCGATGAAGCAGCCCAGCGGGAAACGGACGTTGATATTCTTGAGATTGTTGGCCGTCGCCCCGCGGACCTCCACGGCGCGGTCCCAGTTAACCTTGCGCCGTTCTTCCGGCAGGGCGACGCTCGATTCACCCGTCAGGTACTTGCCGGTGATGGACGTTGGGCTTGCAAGGACTTCGTCGAGCGTCCCCTGAGCCACGAGGTAACCGCCGTGAGCGCCCGCTCCGGGACCGATGTCGATCATGTGCGCCGCCCCGGCGATCACCGCCTCCTCGTGCTCGACGACGATGACGGTGTTGTCCATTTCCGCTAGCCGCTGAAGGATCGTCGTGAGTCGGCGTATGTCGCGGGGATGCAGACCGATGGTCGGTTCGTCGAGGACGTAACAGATACCCGCCAATGCGCTGCCGATCTGCGTGGCGAGGCGGATGCGCTGAAACTCGCCGCCGGAAAGCGTGGAACTGGCGCGGTCCAGTCCGAGATAGTCAACCCCCACCTCGCAGAGGAAATCAAGCCGTCGGCGGATCTCCCGCAACAACGGTTGGGCGACGGCGGCGGCCTCGCCGGTGAAGGTGAGACCTTCAAAAAACCGAGCGGCCGGGGCGATGGTCATTCGAGCGACGTCGACGATACTGCGTCCGTCAATCTTCACGCTGAGGGCTTGTTGATTGAGACGTGCCCCTTGGCATCGTTCGCACGGTGCTTCGCTCAAAAACGCGTGCAACCGCTGCTTGGCCGACTCCGATTCCGTGGTCTGCCAGCGCCGTTTGAGGTTCGGCATGACGCCCTCAAACGATACACCGTGCTGTTGAGCATCCGCCTCGCTCGTGCCGTTGAGCAGGATTTCCACCTGGGGCTTGGGGACGTTGCGGAAAGGGATGTCGGGCAAAACGCCGAAGCGATTGCAGAACTCCTGCAACATCTGCGAATAGATCGCGTTGAGGCTGCGGCCTTGGTGCCGCCATGCGGCGATGGCCCCGTCGCTGAGCGATAGGCTCGGATCGGGAACGACCAACTCCGGATCAAACTCCAGGGCCGTGCCAAGACCATGACACACGCCGCACGCTCCCTGCGGAGAATTGAAGCTGAAAAGCTGCGGCGAGAGTTCGTGGATACGGACTTCGGCGTGGACCGGACACGCCAGGGCCGCGCTGTACGCTTGATCGGACCACGTACCAACGTCCATCTCGGCGCTGATGATGACGCGCCCGCCGGACAAACGTGTGGCCAGTTCGATGCTGTCGGAGAGCCGCTGAACAATTTCCGGCTTAATGGTCAGACGGTCCACGACGACCTCGATGGTGTGTCGGCGGTTGGCTTCAAGCGTTTCCGCCTCTTCGAGCATCACGACGTGTCCGTCGATCCGCGCCCGTACGAACCCTTCCTTGGCCATCCGTTCGAGGATCGCCTTGTGCTGCCCGCGCTGCGCTACGATCAACGGAGAAAGCACCAAAATCCGCTGCCCCGCGGGTCCGGCCAGCACCGCGTCTACCATCTGCGCGGTCGACTGCTGGACGATCGCTCGATCGCATATCCAGCAGCGCGGCTGCCCCGCCCGTGCAAACAACACCCGAAGGAAGTCGTGGATTTCGGTGCTGGTGGCCACGGTGGATCGCGGGCCGGCGCCGGTGGACCGTTGCTCGATAGCGATGGTCGGGCTGAGACCTTCGATCCGGTCCACGTCGGGCTTCTGCATTTGCTCCAGGAACTGTCGCGCAAAGGGGGACAGGGACTCGACGTACCGCCGCTGTCCCTCGGCATAGATGGTGTCGAACGCCAGGGAACTTTTTCCGGAACCCGAAAGACCGGTGATGACCGTCAACGCCCCGCGGGGCGCGTAGACATCAATGTTCTTGAGGTTGTGCTGGCGTGCGCCAAAGACGCGGATACACGAACGAGGCGTCATGGTTTACTCTTCGTTCCTACACAGGCCGAATCACGTTGAGGGTATGCTGAAGGGGCACAGGATTCAAACCCGCTCGCCACGAAAGGGGGTAGGGGCGGGCTATGCCCGCCGATGATTCCGAGGCTGTTTGTTCCTGCACCACCCCGGTGGTACAATCAGGCTCGGGTTGGGAACGGTCTGTCTTTGCGGGTGACTTAAATCGGTGCCGAACTCGAGTCCAGCAAAGCGAAATACCAGTCTAAGGAGCTTCGAGTGATGAACCAGAGACACTTTACCAGATTGAACATCTTCCCGCTTTTCGTCGGCGCGGCGGGATTGCTAGCGCTAATGGCAGGCTGTCCTCCGGTGGCGCCGGAGTGCGCAAGTGACGCCGATTGCGACGACGCCCTGTTTTGTAATGGGGTTGAAAGCTGTGACGGTGGGATTTGTATTTCGAGTGGCGATTCGTGTTCCGCGAACCAAACCTGCGACGAGGAGAACGACGTGTGTATCGCGCCGCCATGCACTGGGAACGGCGATTGCGACGATGGCGACGTGTGTACCGACGACACGTGCGACGGGGTTACGGGTGAGTGCGTGTTCACGAACAACACGGCCGCGTGTGACGACGAGGACAACTGCACGGAGAACGACGCCTGCGCTGATGATGTCTGCGCCGGCATCCCGATCGACTGCGCCGAAGGTGAAACGTGTGTCAACGGCATTTGCGTCCAGCCCTGTGTCGCATCCGCCGGCTGTGACAACGGCCTGTTCTGCAACGGCGTGGAGACGTGCGACGAGGGTGCGTGCACGCCAGGCGCAGCGCCCTGCGGCGACGACGGCGCGTTTTGTAACGGAGCCGAGAGCTGCAACGAGGACACGGATCAATGCGAGCACAGCGGCGATCCCTGTGCACCGAGTGGCCTTGCGTGCGACGAGGATGCCGACGAATGCACTCTGTCACCTTCAACGCTTTTTTTTGATGATTTCGAAGAAGGTATTGGCAGCTGGTTTGCAGACAATGGAGTTTGGGAGGTAGGTGTTCCGACTTCCGGGCCGAATAGCGCGCATTCCCCTGAGAATGTGGCGGCTACCGTGTTGGCAGGAGACTATCCCGATGGGACCAGCAGTCGATTGGTCAGTCCATCGATCCAACTCCCGGAAATTGAAGCGTTAGAAGAGGTCCATTTGCGGTTCTGGCACTGGTTTTCTTTTTCTGGTGGTTATTGGGGGGATTTCGGTGTGGTCCAAATTCGGGAACAGACGGCTCCCGGACAATGGGGGACTTGGACAAGCTTGAACACCTTTGACGGTTTTTCTGGAGTGTATACCAACGCTCTGGTCGATCTCTCAGGCTACGCTGGCAAGAAAGTTCAGGTTGGGTTCTTTCTAAGTCAAGGAAGCTACGCGGCAGCCGCAGGCTGGTACATAGATGACGTTACAATTGACGTTTTCTAATGTGGCACGTATGGGGTTGGACCAGTCGGGAGAAGAAGATGACAACAAAACGAAGAGCCGCCATCTCGGCATCGGGCTTGGCACTTCTTGCTTTCGTCCTTTTTTCGGGCGGTTGCGGATCCATTTTCGAGAGCAACCAAGCCGCCTGCAGGAGAGCAAGCAACCGTGTTTTGAGCTGCTTTTCCGCCTTCGGCGACCTTCCCCTTGGGTCCGGTTTGTCCGTATCCGAGGCCTGCGCGAGGGTCCCGGAGACAGGAGCGTGCAGTGACTGGTCCGATTTTGCTGATGTCGAAACATCGGTCTCTTGTTCTGAGTTGATATCCAGCCCGGAGATAACTGAGATCTTGAACAACATTACGATCCGGCTGGTAAACAATGGCTGTTTATCCACAGGCAATTAGGCGACGAAACGTGCACTCCGGGCGGCGTGTTTCTCTTGGCCTTTTCTTCTTTGAGAGCGGTTTTGAGATGTAACCGATTCGGGAGGTTCAGGAGATGATTCGTTATCGCTATTCCGTTTGTGCTACGGTTGCTGCGGCTTTCGCGCTGTGTAGCTGCGACGGTACTATGGCTCCCGGGCCTGGCGCCTCCTTTGGTCGCCATCGCGGCCCCCTATTTCCTGGCATGCAGTTTGGTACAGGTGGCACCTCCGTCGCCCAGGGAGACTGGGATGGCGACGGTGACCTCGACCTGGCTGCCGCACTTAATGCCGTGGCCGTGTTCCTAAACAACGGCGATGGCACATCCACGGAGTATGACTACGAGGCGGGCAACAACCCGCGATTTATCGCGGCCGGCGACTTGGATGGGGATCTGGATCTGGACCTGGTTGTCGCAAACCTGGCGTTGGGGGGCAACGACATCTCGGTGCTCTTGAATAACGGTGACGGGACGTTTGCTGCGCCGATTACATTTGACGTCGACTACACGCCTCGGTCCCTGGCCCTGGGCGACCTTGATGATGACGGTGATAATGACTTGGCTGTAGTCAACGACCACGCTGAATACAATTTATCCATATTTCTCAACAACGGCGATGGGACGTTCGCCGCGCAGGAGATTTCTGCCACCGGCTCCTACCTTCGTTCGATCGCAATGGGAGACTTGGATGGTGACGGCGATAATGACCTGGCGATAGTTGAGGGGTTTTACGGGCAGGTTTTGGTCCTTCTGAATAAAGGGGGCGGGACATTCGCTGCGCCGCTTATGTTTCCGGCCGGCGCGGGCACCGTCACACTCGGCGACCTGGATGGTGATGGTGACAATGACATGGCAGTGACGAACGGAAATTCAAGCGACATATCCGTACTGCTCAACGACGGAGGAGGCGCGTTTGCCGCACCTGTTACCTACGGTGTCGGCATCCAGCCTCGAACCATCGCCATTGGAGACCTCGATCGTGACGGCGATAATGATTTGGCCGTGACAAATTATGTCAGCGAATACTTGTCGGTGCTACTCAACAACGGGAACGGGACGTTTGCCGTGCAGCGTGAGTATGTTGCCCCTGGAAGCCCCACATCCCTCACGGTGGGCGACTTTGACGGTGATGGCGATAAGGACTTGGCGTATGCCGGTGATGCCGGTTTGTTTGTACTAGCCAATAGGGGTGACGGATCGTTTGCCGCACAGCTGATTTTCGGAGTCGGATTAACCCCAGATTCCGTTGCCGTGGGAGACCTGAATCGTGACGGGCAAAACGATCTGGCAGTAGCGGGCTGGGGTTCAGGATTTGTTCCGAATGTCCAAGGGGGCGTGTCCGTGTTGTTTAGCACCGGGCACGGGACGTTTGCCCCTCATTTGTTTCTCAGCCTTGGTGCCGACGTCGGCTCTTTTTCCGTTGCCGTGGGCGACTTGGATCGTGACGGGGAAAACGACGTGGCTGTAGCGAGCCAGGATAGCGGAGCCGTATCCATCCTGCTTAGCAACAGTGATGGGACTTTCACCCGTCAGCCCTCGGTCGATGTGGGCGACAATCCGCAGTCCTTGGCCCTGGGTGATCTGGATGGCGACGGTGACAACGACCTGGCGGTGGCCAACCGGTACAGCAAGAATGTGTCCGTGCTGCTCAATAACGGCGATGGTACGTTCGCCATGCAGGTGACGATTGACGTGGGCGAAGGCCCTTCCCGGATTGCGTTGGGAGATCTGGATGGTGACAACGACAACGATCTGGTCGTCGTAGCCGGTGGGCTCTTGGGGCTGCTGAACAACGGCAACGGAACGTTCGCGGAACAGGAGATACTTGATGTCGGTGCTGGCCCCTCCTCCGTTGCCATGGGGGATTTGGATGGTGACGGTGACAATGATCTCGCTGTCACATTGTCGGGGGGGCGCGTACTGTCTGTTCTGATAAACAGCGGCGATGCTACCTTCGCCGAGCGACTGATGCTCGAAGTGGGCGGAGGTCCCGAGTCGGCTGCATTGGGAGATGTGGATGGTGATGGCGACAACGACTTGGCCTTGGCAAATCGCGGGAGCCATAATGTGTCCCTGTTACTCAATAACGGCGACGGGACGTTTGCAACGCACACGACTTACGGGGTCGGCAGTTACCCGCGCTCGATCGTCATGGCAGATTTGGACGGCGACGGCGATGTTGACTTGGCTGTAGGTGTAACCGACGCTGTGGTAGACGACTCGATGACAGGCGCTGTTACCGTACTGCCGAATCAGATAATCCCGTAGCCCGCAGCGGACCATTTTGTTTTCATCATGCCACGTTGTGGCACCACCGATCCATGGTTGGGGCGTCACGGGATGGTCTGCGGAGCGCACCCTACGGGCGTTCGTAACTCGTAATTCCCCGGCTTGATCGGTCGCACCGCTACATTCCACCAAGCGCCCGTGAAGTTGTTAGTGCGGGTGGGAGCTTCGTACCCCGCGAGGCAAAAGAACCTGGCGGAGAATGCGGTCATGAAAACGTCCCTTTGCCTCGAATCCCAAACCAAAGCCACCGCAAGCCAACAATTGTCTCCGCACCTACAGCCTACGGCCTACGGCCTACAGCCTCCGCGCCTTCATCTCTTCGGTTTCGGCGTTTCGGCTTTCCGCGTTTCTGCGTTTTCACAAGTGCCACATGATGACACTACGCGAAAAAACTGTACTCGCAAAACGAAGCCATTTGACGCCCTTGCTTGAAAAACACAAGCATCGCCGTTGCGGCGTCCGTTTCGTCCGCTGCAACGCCGCCCTCGGTCGCCGCGTCCGCCGCGGCGTCCGGTTGTCCGAAAATGTCGTTGAGTTCGCAAGATTTATCCTAGAAGAACGCCAGGCTCACCAACACCCGCCGCACAGCCGAAAGCTGGGGGGTAGGCCCGTCGGCGATGTTTCGAGTCTGTAAGGAAACGTCAGGGGTGAGTTGCCCCCGGTGGACCTATATTGTATAGGGGTCTTATACTAGACTATAATGGATCGTGTGAGGGGTGCGCTAGATCATTCGGTGAACTTGGGAAGGAGTCGTTATGCAACGTAAGTGGTTCCGCGCTGATAGATCGGGGCTATTGACCATCCTCTTCGGGGCGTGGCTCGTCGCGGGCGCCTACGCCCACGGCGCGGATACGCAAGGGGCAGCCGCGGCGAAGCCGAATGAGCTCTGGCGGCGCGGCATCGAGTTTGTCTCCAAGGGGGACTTTCAGCACGCGGCTGAAACGGTCCAACAGATCCCCGGTGGCGGGTTCATGGACCGTATCCGCACGTGGCTCGGCGAATACCAAGCCAAGCAGTCGGCCCGCAAAGATATGGACCGCGCGGACTTCGAGAAGTTCGTCGGCTACTCCAAGGCCCGCATCGAACGCAAGGAATACGCCCTGGCCCTGGACAAGGCCTTGCTCGCCGCGGACGTGTCCGAGGATCGCGAGGCGTTTCTCCGTAGCGATTGGTTGCAGCAGCTTGCCAACGACTCCCTGGCCAAGGCCGACGAGCTGCGAAAGAAAAACGATTGGAAAGGCGCTTGGCACATCTACTTCGACCTCGGCGAACTCTACGAACGTGAGCCTCGCTACAAAAAAATGGAGCACGAAGTCCTCACCCACCTGCGCCTCGACACCATGTTCAACGAGGAAAGCAATTGGCGGGAACGCATCGAGAAAGTGGAGTGGAAGGACGCGGAAAGCGCCCTGGAGTGCATCGGGCTGTACTACGTGGAAGTGCCGGATTTCAAGGTGCTTACCGAACGCGGCC
The DNA here is from genome assembly GCA_020056715.1 of Phycisphaerae bacterium. Taxonomy (GTDB): domain Bacteria; phylum Planctomycetota; class Phycisphaerae; order UBA1845; family UBA1845; genus SBAX01. The sequence goes on from JAGVHG010000117.1 coordinate 13,458, forward strand.
TGGAGCAGCTTTTGCTGCTTGCCGAGTCGCAAAGTGCGCAAAAGGCTTTCGAGGGATTGCGAAACGAAGATGACCGCCGGGACTTCAAGGCCCGAATCCAGGAGAACCTCGATCAGGTCCGCGCCGCGCCAACTCTGGATCGGCGAGCGTGCGTGGAGCGATTCCGTCGCGCCGTGCAGAAAATCAACAAGGAGACGATCCGCCTGCCGGAGGAACTGATCGTTAGTGAACTGATGCGTGGTGCGCTGGAGCCGCTGGACGATTTCACGACCATCATTTGGCCGCAGGACGTCGAAGAATTCGACAAGCACACGCGTGGAGACTTCATCGGAGTGGGAATCTCCATCATCAAGAACCGCGTGGGCGAGATCGAGGTGGTGACCCCCCTGGAGGACACGCCCGCGTTCCGTCACGGGGTTCAAGCCGGAGACGTCATCACCAAAGTCGACGGAGCCGAAATCAAGAGCTTTTCACTCACCAAAGTGGTCGACACCATTACGGGCCTACCGGATACGCCGGTGACTTTGACCATCCGCCGGGGGGACTCCGAGATTGAGTTCCCGCTCGTCCGTAGCCGAGTGAAAATCCAATCCGTGAAAGGTTGGCAGAGACGCCCGGATTCAACTTGGAACCATTGGGCCGACGAAGAAAACAAGATCGGCTACGTCCGCATAACCAACTTTCAGAAGAACACTGCTGAGGACCTCGCCAACGCGATGGCCGAGCTGAAGCCCAAAGGACTCAAGGGCCTCATTCTCGACCTGCGCTGGAACCCCGGTGGGCTGCTCGATTCCGCCTGGCAAGTCTCGTCGCTCTTCCTCAACCGCGGTGACGGAGTGGTCAGCACCAAAGGCCGCAATCAGGGTGAGGACCAACGACTGAACGCCGCCGGCGATGGGCCCTATAACGACGTGCCCCTCGTGGTGTTGGTCGACGAGAGCAGCGCCAGTGCGTCGGAGATCGTCTCCGGGGCCATTCGAGATAACCATCGCGGGACGGTGATCGGTGTACGGACTTTCGGGAAGTTCAGCGTGCAAAACCTCATCCCGCTCAGTTCCTCCAACGCCAAGCTGAAGATCACCACCTCGCGGTATTACTTACCCAGCGGCGTATCGCTGCATCGTGAGCCAACCTCGGTGACGTGGGGCGTGGAGCCGGAAATCTCCATCCGCCTCGCCCGTTGGGAGCGGTTCAACGCCTTTCTGTTGCGGCGTGACGCGGACTTATTAGGCCCGCCCAAGCCCGTAACTAAGACCGCAGACGCCGACAAGCCGGTGGATATCTCCAAGGTCGATCCGCTGACCGGCGAAGAGGACGGGCCGGAAACAAAGCGTGACGCTGAAATCGACGCCGCTAAGACGGGCGCTCCGAACGACGGGGCCGCGAAGAACGCCGATGGCAAAACCGCGGGTGCCGATGCACCAAAGGCAGACGAACTTCCCCCGCTCGAACAACCGGACGAAAACAATCGCCCCAAGGAAGACCCGCAGATCGATACGGCCCTGCTGTTTATGCGCGTGAAACTTCTCGGCATCCTCCACCCCACCCTGGCCGATGCCGAGCGTCCGGTTCCCAGGCCAATCGCGCGGCCCTGAGGGAAGCAACAAGGACCGCGCCGTGTGCGAGGAATAAAAAACGTGGAAGCTCGATGATCCGCCAGCCGCTGGTAAATCGAAGATCGAAGTCCGAAGATCGATACCTCTGCAATGACCTGCGCGGTTTTATCGCGTTTCGGTCTTTGTTCTTCGAACTTTGATCTTCAATCTTCTCACTTCGCCCACCCTGCTTGGCTCGCTCACTCGCCACGCACGGCCGAGCATAACCGAACGGCCTCGACCGTATCGAGCACGTCGTGTACGCGGAGAACGGCGGCCCCGGCCAGCGCCGCAATCACAGCGCAAGCGAGGGAGCCGGCGAGGCGCTGCCTGGGTTCGTCCACGTCGAGCACGCTCCCAAGAAAGCGTTTGCGCGAAGCGCCTACCAGAACGGGTTGTCCGAGGGCGACGAATCGGTCCAGATGTCGCAGGATCGACAGATTGTGCTCGATGCGTTTACCGAACCCCAGGCCGGGGTCGAGGATGATCCGCGAACGATCGATGCCGCGGCCCGCCGCGAAATCGCGGCGCTGCTGAAGGAACGCCGTGATTTCGGCGATCACGTCGTCGTAGTGCGGCCCGCCGCCGTTTTGCATGTCCCTCGACGTACCGCGACGATGCATCAACACGACGGCGGCGCCGGAGGCGGCTACGACGTCGACCATATCGGGATCGTCGCGCAAGGCCGACACGTCGTTGATGATGTCCGCGCCCGCGTCGACGGCGGCTCGCGCTACTGCCGCCGCACGCGTGTCAATCGAGATCGCGACGTCTGAGTTCCGAGTACGGATCGCGCGGATCACAGGAATCGCGCGGCGCATCTGCTCCTCCGCCGGAGTCGGCTCGGCCCCGGGCCGGGTGGATTCGCCGCCGACATCGATGATGTCCGCGCCCTCGGCGATCATATTCAGGGCGTGCCCGACCGCGGCGTCGTGGGTGAAATAGTCGCCGCCGTCGCTGAAAGAATCGGGCGTAACATTCAGGATGCCCATTACCAGAGGCGGAGAAGGCGGAATGCTGAATGTCCCGCCTGCGGCGGGTCGAATGACGAATCGGACATTCGACATTCTCGTCGGTTACCTACGGAAGGTGATGCGGCCGCGGGTCAGATCGTAGGGGGACATTTCCACGGTGACCGTGTCGCCCGGGAGGATGCGAATGTAGTACTTTCGCATCTTGCCGGAAATGTGGGCTAGGACGTGGTGCTTGTCTCCGCCGGCGCTGACCTCCACGCGAAACATCGCGTTGGGCAGCGCCGCGACGACTACACCCTCGACTTCGATGGCATCAGCTTTTCCCATGAGTTCCTTCGCTCGCAACCTCTGTCATCGCCGCGCACGGTCGAATCCCCGCGACCTCGTACGGGATATCGACACACTAGCCCCGACGCGCTCCGCTTTTCCGCCCAGGAATGCGGAACCGAGGTTGAAGGGATCAGTATAACCCCGGATTCCCACACCACAAGTCCGTCGGGTGGGTATTGTACCAGATGGCCAAGGCTTTGCTTCTAAGCCATAATCGGGTACTACTTGACCAAATGATCCACACGCTTTACTGGCTGAAGGGTCGTCTTTGTCGAGTGAACGGACCCATGACCGCGAATCCCGTCCTGCAACTTGCGAGGGGCGCCGCGGCCCTTTTCACTACGTATGTCCTCGCCGTTCCTATCATCGGTTGCGCGAGCATTCCATCCCAACCCATGCGGGCCGAGCGTTACTCCATCGAAGTGCGACTGGATCCCCCGACCCACACTTTGACAGGGCGGGCAGCTATCGACTTGGCGCGGATCGATGAAGGAACCGAAACATCACACCCCGATCAACCGGTCTCGCTGGAGATTCGACTCCACCCGGACCTGAAGATCACCGGTCTTCTGGCCTCCGGCGCGGAACTACGCTCGAACATAGCAACGCCCATTCCCATCAGAACCCCAAGCGCAAGCGCGGGGTCTTGGCCCGTCGCTGGCGCTCCGGGTTCGGAAGGAGCGGAGGTCCCGCGGCGGTACCGGATCGTCCTAAAGCGACCTGCCGAGGCGATGACACTGTTCATCGAATACGAAGGTGTGCTCTTTCAGGATGTGGCCGCGGGGGAGAAGGCCGGTGAGATCCACAACTTCGCCATGCGGGCGCATGTCGGCACCGAGGGCGTTTACCTCGCGGAAGGATACTGGTACCCGCAACCCGTACACAAGGAAGATGAGCCGTCTCTCGCTGATTTTACGCTAATTGCCGAGCCGACGCCGGGAATCGAACTGGTCGCATCCGGGCAACGCGACGCGGTACTCAGTGAACGGACGGGGCGGCTCGCGTGGCGAAGTCCGTACCCCATCGACGGGATGGTGCTTGTCGGTGGGCCGCACCAAATCCACCGCGGCAAGCACGACGACGTCGACATCAGCCTGCACCTCAAACCAAGCCAGGCCCAGCACGCGGAAGGTCTGATCGCCACC
>JAGVHG010000055.1 GCA_020056715.1 Phycisphaerae bacterium
CCGGGCAATGCGCGCATTGACGAAATCCTCACCCAATTGCAACATCGAAGTGACGACCTCAAGGATATTCGCTGTGAGGTGAGGTTCGCCGAGGACGACCGGATTAACCTCACCCAACGGACCAAATTCGGTGAAATCCTTTTCTTAATGACCAAGCCCAATCCCCATTTCCTGATTTATTTCCAGAAAACGGAGACGGACGGGGTATTGGGAAAACAGGAATGGTACTTGTTCGACGGGCAATGGCTTTATCAGGCCGTCGAACGCACCGCTCAGGTCACCAAACAGGAAGTGGCGCGGCCGGACAAGGAATTCGATCTATTTGATTTAGAAAAGGCGCCGTTCCCCCTTCCTTTCGGACAGAAACGTGAAACCATACTGCGAAACTTCGACGTCACTATGGCGCCGCCCGCCCCCGGAGATCCGGCCAATACCGATCACCTGATTTGTATTCCCAAGGCGGACAGTCGATTGTATCGGAAATACGAACAGTTGGACTTGTTCGTGCACCGCGACATTCACCTACCCAGTCGTATTGTTGTTACCAAGAATGATGGATTGGAAGTCAACACGGCGGATTTTCCCGACCTTTCCGAAAAATCCATCAATGCGGGAGTGAAGCCGAAGGATTTTGAGAAACCGGCTGCTTGGAAAAAATTCAAGGAGGTCGTCGAGGAACTTGTCCCGACCGACCACGCCCCTTAGATGATTACCGAATTGGATAGTCATGCCTGAGACAATGCTCGCTGTTTGTAAGACAAAGTCCGACGCCGGTCTGGAGGTGCGCGAGGTGCCTCGTCCCAGGCCCGGCCCGGAGGACGTGCTCGTCTACGTCGAAGCGGCGAGTTTGTGCGGTACGGATTTGCACATCTGGCGATGGGACCTCTGGTCCCAACGGCGCATCAAGCCGCCGCTGACGTTGGGCCACGAGTTTTGCGGGACGATCGTCGCCGTCGGTGACAAGGTGCGGCACGCGGCGGTGGGCGATTACGTATCTGCCGAATCACACGTTACCTGCGGGATGTGCTATCAGTGTCGCACCGGCCAGGCGCACATGTGTCCCAGCACGGAAATCCTCGGCGTGGACCGCGATGGGGCCTTCGCCCCTTACGTCGTGGTGCCCGAGAAAGTGATCTGGCAGAACGACCGCGCCAAGCTGCCGCCGGAGATCGCCACATTGCAGGAACCGTTCGGCAATGCGGTGTTCGCCACCATGAACCAGAGCTTGTCGGGGCAATCGGTCGCGGTTTTGGGTTGCGGTCCGATCGGGCTGTTCACCGTGGCGATCTGCAAGGCCGTCGGGGCCAAGGCCATCTTCGCCTCCGACATTCATCCCTATAGGATCAATCTCGCCCGCGTCATGGGCGCCACTCAGGTGTTCAAGCCGACAGACGGTCCGGCGGACACCGTGGCGCAGATCGTGGAAGCCAACGGCGGCTACGGTGTGGACATCGTGTTGGAAATGAGCGGTGCCCCGGCTGCGATCACGACGGCCTTCCGCGTGGTGCGTAACGGCGGAATCGTGGTTCTGTTTGGTATCCCCGCAAAACCGGTCGAGATCGACGTCGCGGAGAACATGATCTTCAAGAACCTCACCGTGCTGGCCCTCAACGGACGGCGAATCTTCGACACTTGGTACAAGACCCGCTGGCTGCTGGAGGGCGGGGTCGTCGATCTTCGACCCCTCATTACCAAGACGATCGGCTTTGACGAGGTCAACGACGCGATGGAGATGCTCGCCCGCGGCGACGCCTGCAAAATCGTCTTGCTGCCCAACGGCGGCAAGCCGCCTGATATCCCCAAGCGCGCCCGCGTCCGCACGCCTCATCCCAATATCACCGGCGCGCCCGTGCATCGTTAGGTCGCCCCCTTTCCAACGGTTTTTGGGCGGAAAAACGGGCTTGACAAATATGCATAAATCAGGCATAATAATACATATGAGAACAACGCTCAATATTGATGACGAATTGGTCGCTCACGCCCGCCGGCTGAGCGGAATCCGCGAGAAGACTGCGCTGGTCCGTGCCGGGCTGGAGGCGCTCATCGCTTGGGAAAGCGCCAAACGCCTAGCCGCCTTGGGGGGTAGCGAACCAACGTTGGGGCGGACTCCACGCCGCCGCGCCGGGCTTCGCTGATGATTCTCGTCGATACCTCGGTGTGGGTTGAACACCTGCGCCGCGGACGAGTCGAGCTATCGCGTTTACTCGATGCTGCTCAGGTGGTGTGTCATCCGTTTGTGATCGGTGAGTTGGCGTGCGGGAGCTTGCGAAACCGCGATCAAGTTATGTCGCTGCTCAGCGAACTAATTTCCGCACCGGTAGCCGACCACGCCGAAGTCCTGGCTTTGATCGAAGACCGGCGTCTGATGGGTCGCGGAATCGGCTGGATCGATGCCCATTTGCTGGCCTCGACCATGGTGGCTGGCGCGGAGTTGTGGACCTTGGATCGGCGTCTCGCTGCCGTTGCCCGACCGCTCGGCGTTCTTTGGACTTCGTAGTCCAGCGGGCTTAATGGGTCCAATCGCCGGTGAAGACCTCGACAGCTTCCCCCGTCATATAGACGTGGTCGTCTTCGCCCCATTTGAGCCGCAATTCGCCGCCCGGTAGTGACGCAGTGATGGCTCGCTCGGTTCGCTTGGTGAGCACACCGGCCACGCACACTGCACAGGCTCCGGTCCCACAGGCCCGGGTCGCTCCGCTGCCCCGCTCCCAAGTCCGCATGGTCACATGTGTGGGTGAATCTACGCGGACGAAATGGGTGTTCATGCGGTTGGGGAATTCGGGAGCGTGCTCAAACTTCGGGCCGACCTCGACCAAATCCACTTTGTGCAACTCTTTGATGAAGACGACGGCGTGGGGGTTGCCCATCGAGACGCAGGTGACGCGGTAATCGACGCCGCCGAAACGCAGAGGATGGTCGATGACTCGATCGGCGGCGATCGCCGTGGGGATCGCTCTCGCGCTCAACTCGGGCAGCCCCATGTCCACCCGAACCGACGCAACCTTGCCGCCCGCCATCACGCATTCGACGGCTTTGATTCCCGCATCCGTCTCGACGCGAAGCTTCGGTCCCGGCGCCAATCCGCGCTCGACGGCATACTTGGCCACGCATCGGATGCCATTTCCGCACATCTCCCCCCGCGATCCGTCGGCGTTGTACATCTCCATCCGCAAGTCGGCGACCTTCGACGGTTGAATCAGGATCAGCCCGTCGCTGCCGATCCCCGTGTGCCGGTCGGAAATGATGCGCGATAGTTTCGACGGTTCGGTTACGCGCTCCGTGAATCCGTTCACGTAGACGTAATCGTTGCCCAGCCCGTGCATTTTGGTGAACTTCATCCTCGCATTGTTTCCACGGTAGCAGGGTATACTTCAATTCGGTATGGGTATTGTGTCGCCGGCGGGGCGCAGGGCAGCGCCCAAAAAACACAATTCGCCTTTTTGATTCCTTCGTTAATCGCGAGTTCCCAGTCGATTCTTAATTCGCCAATGGTAGCGGCGAATGGCCATTTGTGTTTCAACGTCGTATTGCTCATAAGGCTGAAAATGGGTCAAGGCTATCGCTTCGTCGCTCTTTTCTTCGCGCATCAGCCTGACGTAGTTATTAATACCTTTACAGAGTATGATAAAAAGTTTACCGAAGTAACAGACCAACAGAATACCGCTGCATAACCACATCGCAACAATGGGCCACATGATCGGCTCTATCTTTCGCACCTTATCCCATATTTCGACCATCGGAGTTCTCACGCCGAGTCCGGACACACGCTCTGTCTCCGTCGTCTGATCCCTTGGTCTCTTTGGTTTTACGCGTTTTCTAACACCTTGCGCGCCTTGGCGCGTTTGCGTGCCTGATTCTTGTAAGCTTTCAACGCGCCGCTGGTCCCATATTTGCGTTTGCCGCATTCCGTCTCGACATAAGCCCGTCGTACATCCTCGAACGCTCGCTCCCATTGTAGCTGTGGGGCAAGGTACGCGGTCACTGATGACCGCGACTCAAGGCGAACGGGGAACGATGCACCGTTACTCAGGCTTTCAGGAAGTGTCATCATCCGTGGTTTCCCGCCGCTGAGCGTGAAACCAAGCTCTGAAACGACAACCGGGAATGCACTGAGGTTGACAACCACGATACAGAGTCTCCCGCCTTCAAGGAGGTGATCCGAATGTCTCGTCGGCGCTCCCCGTGAGATCAGCGCAGAATGCGGTATTACTTTTAGATGCATCCGGTCCAGTTGGAAGTTCCGGCAGTAGTTCAAGACTCCCAGCGCGAGCCCGAGTACGGCTATGACCAACGTGATTACCGGACCTGTTTCCACCTTGACACTCCGATGAAAATCGCTTCTTCCGATGAGTGGCGGACGTCGAAGTAATGCGTTACGCGGAAGGGCGACACGGACCTCAAATCTGCAACTTCGCTAGAGGCTCAGGAGATTGAACATCTCCACCACCGTCTTTCCGCCATCGAGGCGGAGCGTGTGCCGCGCTTATGGATCATTAGAAGGTCCCAAAAATCACGAGGCTGAAGTTCGTGTCGCCCTCACGCAGCGCAACCCCGGAATCGTCGACTACACTTATAACCGTGAAGATCTCAATAGTTAAGAGGGTTGCATCGCTAACCTGATTGACAGAAACAATGGTAGCAACGCTGGTTCCACCGACCTCTGTACCCCAGGCAGATGCGATAGGAGCAACAAGACCCGCATCGACCGTCTTGACATCGTACACAACCTCGTAGACCCCGGTGGACACCCGAGTGGCCGAAATGATCGGAATCAATCCTCCTTCACCAAAGACGATGATGTAGTTAGTATCAGCTAGGAAGTACGCCCACGAAAGGATATCGCTGTCGCCTTGCTGGCCTTGCGACCCTGGGGGCCCCTGTGGACCGGATGGTCCTTGCGGACCTGGGGACCCCTGTGGGCCGGGGGATCCCTGTGGACCCGGAGATCCCTGTGGCCCAATAGGGCCGGGCAACGATTGCGTCGCCACTTCTTCGCGAGGCTGTCCAACGGGATTGGGTGTAGATCCACAACCCGAGGCAATCGAAAGCGTCACCCCACACAAGACAATCATGATTCGCATGGCTGTTCCTCTTGGCACCTTGTAAACAATCATACTGCGGCTTGCAGCCTGTGTAAAGGTCAAGTGCCTTTTCTAATCGGGATTCTGAGCGAATCCATGAGAGGACGTCGCAGCCGGGTGTGGCGGGCATGGGCCGCCGCTTCATCCCGGCGCGCCGGAATGGTTCTGATCGACGCGCTCAAAAGAGCATAAGACAAACCAGGTCCACTGCTCGCGGAGCAGTGGCACAATCTCTGTCATCCGCCCTTGGGTCGTTCGGCGGCGAGGGCTTTTTCGACGGCTTCGACGACGGCCTTGTCGTCGGGCATGGTCTTGGGACCCCATTTGGCGAGGACCGTGCCGTCGCGGCCGACGAGGTACTTCTGGAAATTCCATTGCACGTCGCCGGCAATCGCTTTGTCCGGGTGTTTGGTGAGGTATCGGTACAGCGGGCACTGGTCCTCGCCCTTCACCGACACCTTGGCGAACATGTCGAAGGTTACTTTCTTGCCTGTGCAGAACGCCTTAATTTCGGAATTGCTGCCCGGCTCCTGGTTCCCGAAGTTGTTGGCCGGGAACGCCAGGACCTTTAAGCCCTTGTCCTTGTACTTCTCGAACATCGACTCCAGACCGGAGTATGTCTTATCGGTGAACCCTCACAAGCTCGCGACGTTGACAATCAAGCACACGTCGCCCTTGTACTTGGCAAGGGAGACCTCCTTGCCGTCGATGTCGTTGACGGTGAACTCGTAGATGGACTTGGCCGTCGGTCCGTCAGCCGTGGGCTTCTTGGCCGTCTCCTGCGCCAACGCCGCCACGCCGACGCCGACGCAAGCCACCCCGATGCATAATGTTCGCAACATGAAATACCACCCTCTCATCAATGAACCGAACCGTCGGATTCCGAACCCACAACTATGATCCCAGGCCGGGTTTGGGTGTCAACTGCATGACGACCGGGCGGACGGTCGATAGCTAGACTGAGGTCGGGGCGGATTCCCGACGGCCTATAATAGGGACTGGCGATGGGAGAGACATACGCTCCGAAGCCGGTTGTAGAGTCCAGGATCATCATGGAACATCGTTCACTCATCGTCGTCGCGTTGGGCGGGAACGCCATCTCCCGTCCCGAGGAAGAGGGAATCGTCGACCAGCAATTCGCCAACTCGCGGGCGACGGCCAAGGCCCTCGCCGACTTGATCGAACAAGGGCATCACCTGGTCATCACCCACGGCAACGGGCCTCAGATCGGAAATTTCCTCTTGCGCAACGAAGCCGCCGCCGGGGCCATCTACCCCCTGCCGATGGAAGTGGCCGTCGCCCACGTGCAAGGCGGCATGGGGTACATGATCGCCCAGACGCTGACCAATGAACTCAACGCCCGCGGGTACGATCGGATGGTGACGGCGATTGTCACCACCGTGCGGGTGGACGGCGACGACCCGTCCTTCCGCAACCCGACCAAGCCCATCGGACGGGTATTGCCCAAGGAAGACGCGGAACGCTTCGCCCGCGACGAAGGGTGGGCCATCAAGGAAGTTTCGCCCGGTAAGTTTCGCCGCGTGGTGGCCTCGCCCATCCCGCGACACATCATGGAGATCAAGACCATCCGTCGCTGCGTGGCGGCCGGGGACCTCGTCGTCGTCTGTGGCGGCGGCGGTGTTCCCGTGGTGCAGAACCCCGTCCACGGTCTGCGCGGCGTTCGCGCGGTCATCGACAAGGACCTCGCCAGCGGACTCCTCGCGGCCGAACTCAACGCCCACATGATGATGATCCTCACCAACGTCGATCGCGTGAGCATCGACTACGGCAAGCCGACCCAGCGAACGCTTGAACGCATGACGCTGGTACAGGCCCAGCGGTTCATGGATGAGGGTCAGTTCCCCGCCGGGTCGATGGGCCCCAAAATCCAAGGGGCGATCAACTTCCTTCAGGCCTCGCGCAATGGCGACGCATCGGTCATCATCGGCCCGTTGCACCACGCCATCGACGCCGTCGCAGGCCGCATCGGCACGCGAATCACCAAGGCGTGATCGCTCCATCGTCGCCCAAGGCGCGCCGGGATTCACCAATTTCGTTGCACGTTTTCTGTTGAGAGTGGCGAATCGAAGGACTCGGCGGTCAGCGTGGCCCCGGGCATGCACTTCTTGCGGTGATCCACCTTGGAGGTATCCTAATGTTTTCCTCGCATCGCGGCCGCGCGCTGCGAAAGGAGTCGAAGATGTTAACGCCATTCTCGGAAATGCCCGATCCACCGCGACCTATCGCGGATCCGCTCGGGCTGGAAGCGATCGATCAGCAGATTCGCATCAATGAACTGCGGGCGCAAACGGAGGCTTTGGGTATGAGCGATGGCTACGTCAGCGCGGACGCACCTCCTGAGATCGAAGAGGAGTTCCTGCGCAGCGTTGTCGCGTACGAATCAGCGCCGATGACCACGCACTTCGCGCAAATCGAGCAGGCCGGCGTGAAGCTCACCCCGCCGGAGAAACTGGACGACACGGCGCTCACTGCGAAGCTCTGGGAAGTCATTCACGCGCTGGCGCGGCTCGACACATTCCTTGAAAACACGAACCACCTCGGCGACCGCGAGCTTTACGCGCAACTTTGGCAAGAGTCGCTGCGCGAAAGCACGCCATGCTTGCCGCCCGGTAGCGGGTGGGTCTGCCACCTCGACCTCGTAGGCAGCGGCAGCGACGAGGATTCCGATCTGTATCTGCGTTACTACGCCGATGAGCGGACGCGCGAACACTGGCGGAGCGACTTCCCCGTGGAGGAGGTTCCGCCGCATGAGGATCCGCCGTTTGACCGAGACAGGCTGCTTCCACGGCCTAGCGGGAACGGATGAATACTTATAACAGTTCTTGTTTGCTTGCGGCGCAGCGGTGTTCGGCATACGCCGTTCAGCAAACGTCTTTCGCTTACGGACCGAGAACCGATTCGAGCGCGGCGATCAACGGCGGCAGGTCGTCCGTCACGGTGTCCCAGAGTACCTGGAGGTCCACGGTGTCGTACCCATGCACGAGCCGATGGCGCATTCCCGTTACTTGCGCCCAGGGAATAGTTGAATAGCGAGCCTGTTCCGAGCGAGAAATCCTCGATGCGGCCTCACCGACGATTTCAACCAGCCGCACCAACGACAACTCGAGCATGCGGTCGCAATCGAGATCGGACCGCTGCCGCTCGAGAATCATGGCGACGGCCTCGTGGGCGTGGTCCAGCATGTGCCGCAATCGTACGAGCGGGTCATGCTGCGTCATACTGCACCTGGGCCTCGGTGAGGACCCGGTCGCGGTAGTAGCGGCTCAGAAAACCGGGCGTGTTCAGATCGACCTTACGTCCCAGCAACTCGCTCAATTCAATCTCGATCCCCGCCAGCTTGATAAGCCCCACTCGCGCACCAGGCTCAAACTCCACCAGCACGTCGACGTCGCTGTCCGGACGAAAATCAGCTCGGAGAATCGACCCAAAGAGCGACAACCTCCTGATCCGGTGTCGTCGGCAGAAGTCGGCGATCCGATCCTTAGAAATGTCGATGCCTTGGTAGTTCATTTTCACTTGCTTCCGTTCGCACATCATACCGCCGCACGGTGTTGCACGCCAGCGCTAGGCGGAACCATGGACTGGCGGTCGGTTACTTGAGGACCCGTTCGATTTCGGTTTTTAGGGCGTTGATCGAGGGTTGATCCAGTTCGTAGGTCACGCGAAGAGCGGGTTTGTTGATTTTCAACAAGCGGCCCAGGTCGATGGGCGTGCCGATCAATACCAGGTCGCAGTCGGCGGCGTTGATGGTGGATTCCAACTCCTTCATTTGCTTTTTGCCGTAGCCCATGGCGGGCAAGACTTCGGTGACGTGAGGGTATTTCTCGAAAGTCTTCTTGATCGTACCGACGGCGTAGGGTCGCGGATCGACGATGACGGCGGCGCCGTTGTTCTTGGCGGCGATGTGGCCCGCGCCGAACTTCATACCACCATGCGTCAACGTCGGGCCGTCCTCCACAACCAAGACACGCTTGCCTTTGATGGAGGCCGCGTTCTCCACGCTCACGGGTGATTTGGCGCGGATGATCTTGGCGTTGGGGTTGATGCGCTTGATGTTCTGCTCGACGGTCTTCACGTCTTCGGGATTCGCGGTGCCGGTCTTGTTGATAAGCACCACGTCGGCCATGCGGGCGTTGGTTTCGCCGGGATAATAGCGTACTTCGTGTCCGGCGCGATGCGGATCGGCGACTACGATGTAGAGATTCGGGCGGTAGAAGGACATATCGTTGTTGCCACCGTCCCACAGAATGACGTCGGCCTCTTTCTCGGCCTCACGCAAAATGCGTTCATAGTCGATCCCTGCAAAGACGACGTTGCCCGCTTGAATGTGCGGCTCGTATTCCTCGCGCTCCTCGATAGTGCAGTGGTGCAGGTTGAGGTCCTCAAGCGTTGCGAAGCGCTGGCAAATCTGCTTGGTGAGGTCGCCGTAGGGCATGGGGTGGCGTACGGCGGCGACGCGCTTGCCCATCCCCTTGAGGATGCCGGTAACCGCCCGTGAGGTCTGGCTCTTGCCGCAGCCGGTGCGGACGGCGCAAACGGCGATGACGGGCTTATTGGAGGAGATCATGGTGTGTTTATGGCCCATGATGCGGAAGTCGGCGCCTGCGGCGTTGACGATGGCGGCCTTGTGCATGACCTCCTCATGCGAAAGGTCGGAGTAGGCCATCGCTACCTGATCGACCTCGTACTTGTGGATCAGCTCGACCAGCTTCTCCTCCGGCTCAATGGGGATGCCGTTGGGGTAGCGGTCACCGCAAAGCTCCGCGGGGTACGTGCGTCCGTCGATGTCCGGAATCTGAGCGGCGGTGAATACGACGACCTCATAACGTGGGTCTTTCCGCCAGAAGGTGTTGAAGTCGTGGAAGTCACGTCCGGCCGCGCCCAGTATGATGACTCTGATCCGGTTTTTTGCCGTTGTAGACGTACCCGTCGTCATAAATCACTCTCAAGACCCCCGAAATCGTCACCTTGGAATGCCCGGAAACGCCGGGTCCAAGGACGAACGGTGAATCACCCCGGAATCTACGGGAATACGTTTGAGTGGGCAAACGTGAAGGCGTTCTTTGTGATACCACCCAAGGAAAGAGCTGTGACGGCCATGTTTCACTGCAATTTTATATCAGAGGTTGATAGAAAATTACTTCAGTGGCTCGACGGTAGCGACGGCGTACGGTGACCGCTCCGGGAGTTTTTTATACAAGAAGAAAAGGGCGGCGATGCCGAAGAGAAACAGCACAAGGCCAATGAACTGCGAAATAGTCAGACCGCCCACGTCGTGGGGGTTATCGACCCGAATAAGTTCCTCGATGGTCCGCTGGATGGGGTAGAGAATCAGCAACATAACGATCACCACTCCGTGCCGCTTGCGGACGTAAAAGAGCGCCGAAAGGAGCGCGGAGAGCAGGATCGCGTTGATCGCTGCATAAAGTTGCGTGGGGTGGACGGCGAGCGATTGGTATTTCGAGGCCAATTGCTCCAACTCGGATACCGAAGTCCTGCGGCTAGGCTCTACCCGCGACGGGAACTTCTGGGCGTTTATAAGGGACGCAAACTCCTGTTTATGGGCTTCGGCTTTTTTCACCGCGGCGGCGAAAGAAGCCTCGATCTTGGCCGTTTCGGGCGAACCGGGCGCCTGGGCCTTGGCACGCTCGATGGCGTCTTTCAGATCGTTGACATTACGGATCATCCCCTCACGTTTTTCCACGGGCATGGAGAGTATGGATTCGGGCACCAACCAGGGGGGCGGGAACAAACGCTCTTTGGAGGTGGTGATGAGTTCCGCGGGGACGGTCACCTGACGCTCCTCCCATTCCTTCCAATGGGCCGGGCTGGCGAAGGGGAAGCGGACGGCCCACTCGTAGCGGGCTTCGTGGGTTTGCGGCACCTCGCAAACTCCGCCGAAACAACATCCGTTGAAAAAGCAACCCAGTCTTCCGAAGGCCAAACCCCACATCGCCCCGGGCGCCATGATGTCGAGGTACAGGCGGAGGGATTGCTTTTTCAAGTAGCAATAGACGAAGGTGGCGATGGTGGCCCCGATGAATCCGCCGAGGAATTCGAGACCGCCTTCGGTGATGTCGATCACGGCGAGGAATCGGTTGGGGGCGTCCACGAACTGCGGCGTCCAGTAATGGATGACGTAGAATGCTCTCGCCCCGCCGACGCCGAAAAGCAGGCACATGAAGGAAATGTCGAGTACGCGATCGGGATCGGCCTTGACCCGTGTAGCGCGACGCATCGCAAGCCAGACGGCGCTCAAGAACCCGATCATCAGGCAAAAGCCGTAAGTCTTGACGTTGAACCCGCCGGGGAGACTAAAGAATTCGGGATGCATTTCGCTTCGTTGTACTCTCTAGCGATCAATCCGAACCGGGAGCGCCAGCGACCGGCCAACAAGACCCCACGCTTGCGCTTGGGGTTCGGCTTATTACGACCGCACGAGGGTAGCTTAACGGGGCGTCGGGGGCGCGTCTACGCCGACGTTGTCGATCAAGCGGCAGGAGCCGATTCGCACGGCAAGGCAGATGCGGGCGGGACGATCCACGATCGAAAGCAGGTCCAGCGTATTGGAGTCCACCACATCGACGTATTCGATCTGAGCCGGCCCGGCGGAAACGATCCCTTCGCGGATTCCATCAACGATCGCGGCGATGTTCCGTTCGCCTCCTCGGATGCGCTCGGCGGCGTCGAATAGGGCACGGCTCAGGCACGTGGCCTGGGTACGTTGTGCCGAGGTCAAATAGGCGTTTCGGCTGGACATGGCCAAGCCGTCGGGCTCGCGCACCGTCGGACAGCCGACGATCTCGATGGGGATGTTGAGGTCTCGAACCATCTGACGGATGACGGCGAGCTGCTGATAGTCCTTTTCGCCGAAGAATACCGCGTCGGCGGGGAGGATCCCAAAGAGCTTGGCGACGATGGTGGCGACGCCGTCGAAGTGGCCTGGTCGCCGTGGGCCGCAAAGGACATCCGTTAGACCGCTCACGTGTACATTCGTGCTGGTGCGAGATTCCAATCTCGCACCAGGGTACATCGTTTCGACAGTCGGCGTGAACACAAGGTCCACGCCGGCGCGTTTGCAGGAATCCAGGTCGGCCTCTAGCGGTCGCGGATAGGCGGTGAAATCATCGGTCGGGGCGAACTGTGTGGGGTTTACGAAGATGGTCACGGCGACGTGCGAGCAACGGGCCTTTGCGGCGCGGATCAGAGACACATGACCCTCGTGGATGGCGCCCATTGTCGGGACCAGTCCCACCGTGCCTCCGTTGCGCTGGATACCCCGCACCGCCGTCCGGCAAGGCAAGATGTCGGTATAAACATTCATGTCTTGGAAAGTGGGCTTCAAGGTCACCGTTCAACGATCCTCGTCAGCAGCCGGCGACGTACACGCTCCCTACGGCGCGGTAGTAAAAAGCACATTCCCCCAGGTCCTTTGGACCTGGGGGAATGTGCATCGTGAGGTTCAAGAAACGAGCCGGCGCTACCTACTCAGTTCGTCGTCGATCATGGCCTTGAAGGCCTCGAACGGCTGGGCACCCGAAAGGAACCGACCGTTGACGAAGAACGCGGGCGTACCCGTCACTCCGAATTTCGAACCTTCCGCGGCGTCCTTTTCAACGTCGGCCCGGTATTTGCCCGCACTGTAACAGGCGGTGAAGGTTTCGACGTTCAAACCCAGGTCCGTTGCGTATTTCTTAAAGTCGTCGTCCGAGATCGCCTGTTGGTTGGCGAAGATTTTGTCGTGGTATTCCCAAAACTTGCCCTGTTCGTGGGCGCATTGAGCGGCCTCGGCGGCCGGCTTGGCACGGTTGTGCATGGGCAGGGCGAAGTCGCGCCAAACGATCTTGACCTTGTCGCCGTAGGTGTCTTGAATCTGCTTGAGGGTCGGACCGACCCGTGAGCAATACGGTCACTGAAAATCCGAATATTCGTGGATGGTGACCTTGGCGTTCTTGGGTCCTTTGATGGGATCGTTGTCGGCAGTGACGACCGCGGCACGCGGTGGATCAAGGGAGACTTTCACGTCGGCCTTCCCCTTGAGATCAGCGAGAAGATTGTTCCGCGCGTCATTCTGCTGCTGAGAAGTGAGCTGATTCTTGATTTGTGCGGAGACCTGCTCCAACGTTTTACCACCCATCCGTGCACTGTTGGCTTTGAAGAACGCCTCTACGTCCGCGTCCGTCACGGGTTTTACCTTTTCGGCGATTCGCTTCTGGATGAGCTGATCGACGGTGATCTTCTGAGTCGCAGCCTCCTCGCCGAGGAGCCGCTCCATCAGAACCTCGTCCAAAGCCTTGCGACGGGCGTCATAGAGGGATTGGGCCAGCTTCATGTCCGTCTTCAAGGCTTTGGCGTCCAACTCCTGAAGCGTGACGGGCTTGCCGCCGATGGTAGCGGCGACCCCCGGGTCGGCCTTCGGCGCATCGGGTTTGGCCGGCGCTTGCGCCCACGCAACCGTCCCCACAAAGACACTGAGGCCGGCACAAGCAAGCCCCCGGAGTCCAACTCTCAACATTAAACACCTTCCTTTCGTGTAAGAACCTGCTCAAAAGCTACCACAAACTCCACCCCGCGGAAAGTACCTCGGTTTTTGCCAGCCGCTACTATATGCGGACTGGGGGTTGTTACACAATATCGGGCGGACGCGGACCCTCACGCCGCCCCCTTCCCGGGGAGGGGGCTGGCCCCGACAGAATCTAACCGTTAGACATAGGTCGTGTCTAACCTCTTGGAATCGAGCGACTTGGACACCGAATTGGAAGTGATAAAGTCGTCCGAGGTGGACCTGGTTCGGCGGGCGCAGGCGGGTGATTCCGCGGCGTTCGGGAGCCTGGTGCGGTGCCATCAGCGGCGGGCCGTTTCGCTGGCGTATCGGCTATTGGGAAACGCGGCGGACGCGGCGGATGTGAGTCAGGACGCCTTCGTCCGGGCTTATCGCAACCTCGCTCAGCTCGAAGACCCGGAGCGATTCGGCGCCTGGCTGATGCGGGTGGTCAGTAACCTCTCGCTCAACTACCGCCGTTCGCGGGCGACGCGTGCGGCGACATCGCTGGACGACGCCCTGGAGGTTGGAGCCGAGGTCCGACGACCGACGACCCGGCAGCGGCTAACCGGAGCAGCGGAAGATGCAGCAGGGCCGCTGACCGATGAGCTGCACGGTGCCGTCAGTCGAGCGCTGGAGCGGTTGCCGGACAAGCAGCGGCTGGCGTTGATCCTGTTCAGCGTTGAAGGTCTGCCGCAAAAAGAGGTGGCGGATATTTTGGAATGCAGCGTGGAGTTGGTGAAATGGAACGTCTTCCAGGCCCGCAACAAGCTGAAAGAAATGCTCGCGGAGCATCTGTGATTCAACGAGCTATCGGGGACCTTTCGATGTGGCTGGCGAGTGTTGTAGGCTCAACGGCGGCGCTACGCTCGGTGACGAAGGATTGCGAATTCACGGCTGTGCATTTTCAGGGGCCGCATCAGTGAGGCGTGATTGACGTTAGGTTTTCGACGATGAATGCTGACGCATACAACCCGGATGATCTCGCGTTCCTGATCAGTCGTGGTCTGGACGGCGACCTGTCACCGGCTGAGCGGCGTCGACTCGACGAGGCCCTTTCGCAGTCGGAGTCCTTGCGAGCGGAGGCCTCGAAGTTCGAAGCCGTAGGTCAACTCGTCGAGCGATGGGGTGAAACGCCGGTTGAAGTGGATTGGCAACATCACGCAACATTGACTTCGGCGTGCGCGGGAAGCGCCGACGACGAACGATTGGGCAAGGTTGACGACCTGCTGCGGCGATGGCGCAATCGAAGCGCGGGGATCGAGGCCATCGACCTCACCACGAGAGTTTTGGCCAGAATCAGTTCCGAGCGTCCTCGTGCGACGCCTTATCGGTTTGTATATCGGCTGGGGATTCCGTTGGCCGCGGCAGCGGCAATTACGCTGGCCGTTACGGCGACGACGTGGTTTACGCCCGCGCGGGATCCGATCTGCCGAGTTGCGATCGGACCTTCATCGTGGAGCGCGGCCGGCGTAGAACGAGGAGTACAGTCCCGGGCCGTAGTCTCGTTCGCTCAATCAGGCGAGGCGGCGGGGACGATACAGACGCCGTCGGCGATCGGTTTCGCCACGATCGGCGTGGAGCCGTTGGGATTGGCAGGGGAGGAAAGCTCGCCGCTGTAAGCGGTCGCGCGAGGTGGACCGTCGAAGGACGGTCAGACAAGCGGATAGCGCTTTAGAAGGGTCAGTATGATGGCACTGATACACGTTTGGATGATGCTTGTGACGGCGGGGGCGACGCCCTTCCTCGATACGCGAGGCCTGATCGAACAAGCGCTGAGCGAGCCGACGAAGATCACGCTTGAGAACATCAAGCTAAGCGACGCGATCGCGGTGGTCGCTGAACAGACGGGTGTGCGGATCGTCATGGCCGCTGACGTGATGCAGCTTGTCCCGCAGGGGCCGGACACGTTGATCCAGAAAGTTGACATCGCCCAGATTCCGCTTCGCGACGGTCTGACGCGGCTGTTCGGGCCTCTGGGTATGACCTGGGTTGCCCGGGGGGATGGCGTGGAGGTGGTTCCGAAGGAGGCCATCCTTTGCCTTGGTCGCACTCCGACTTGGCCGGAGTTGGAAACGCTGTCAGAAGTCACTGCGATGCAGCCGGGGTTGGATCCGGCGGCGCTTGCCAAGTTGCAGACGCGAGTTCAATTTCAGTTACCCATTCCGGATGCCTGGCGAATGCTCTCCGACGCAATCCGCAACGTGGGGGCCGGGCCGGGCGATGAAGTGCTCAACGTCGCGTGCGCCGGGTTGGGATGGGGTTGGTGCCTGTCGGATCGACGGATCGTGGTGTCTCCGCTGGAACAGTTGATGCGGCGTCGCTTGCAGCAGCCCATTTCGCTGCGGATGAACAACCGGCCCTTGTTCGACGTGATGAACGCGGTGGGCGCGCCGGCGAATGTGGCTGTGCGTGTGGAGCCGGGGGCGTTGACTTCGCTCCCGATGCAAATGCAACGCAGCTTCTCGCTCAATGTACAACAACAGACGATGGAGCAAGTGCTCGACAGCATCGCGGCCTATACCGGGTTGGGGTACTTGGTGGGACCGGACGGCGTGATGTTCTATCGGCCGGAGACGAGGGGGCCGGAACCGAAAGTCACCGACTCGACTGGTCCAACCGCACCATCCGCTGACCCGTATGTGGCCAAGATGACGATTCCGCTGGAGGGTGGCAAATCATTTGAGTGGTTGATCCGTCGGTCGGAGTTGCCTGAAGACCTCCGTCAAATGCGCGAGCGGGACATCGAAGCGGTCATCACGGCCCTTCGCCAGCGCGGCGCCTCGGCCTCGAAGTCATAGCGAAATAACACCGAAACGCCGAAAACTGAAACCCCGGCGCGGCGGGACTCTGGCCGGACGGTAAGCGAGATCGGCCCGTGTCCGCCAACCGCCAATGAAATAGCTATGATGTCCCCCGATTTCTAGATCGCTGGATTCATCAAGGGCACATGGTTTGTCTGGATACCCATGCTCGTGTTCGAAGTGGCGCTCGGGCTGTGGCTGCTCATCAAAGGCGTCGCCGCGCAAACGACTTCAACCTAACTTGGGCGTTATGCCGTTTGCGTTTTTAAATACATTGTGCGTCATCATGAAAATCCTTAAGGAGCAATTCGTATGGAAACAAATGTGAGTTCACTCAAGAAAACCGCAAGACTTGCTGGCCTACTGTATCTTATTTGGGTAATAACAGGCCTCTATGGCATGTTTTATATACCATCACAAATTGACATATGTGGTGATGCTGTTACCACTGCCCAAAATATCCTATCCAATGAATTTTTATTTCGAACCGGCATAATTAATGATATTATCTGCAACGCCCTTTGGGTGTTTATGGTATTGGTTCTGTACCGGTTGTTCAAACAGGTAAACGAGCGTCAGGCTAAACTTATGGTGGCATTGGTGATTGTGCAAATTCCTGCTGTTTATATTATGGAGGCATTCAATATTACTTCCCTTATGATTTTTAAAGGCGAAATGTTGAAAACATTCGAACTTAGTACTACAGCGCCGGATGGGCTCACGCGAGGCTGTGAGTTGAGCCGATGAAGTCTTCCAAGTTGTTGTTTTTGGAGGACTTACGGCATGGATGCGA
>JAGVHG010000183.1 GCA_020056715.1 Phycisphaerae bacterium
AACCAAAAAGAAAAGGGACACTGCTATGATTGTTATGTTGCCCTGACCGAGGGGAAGAATAATCGTCGCTGAGAGGGAGGGATAATTGACGCTTGACACTTGGTCCAATCGCGCCAGGACCTGCCGCAGCAGCGCTTTCGTTTCGTCCGGCTGTTCGGTCTTCTCGAACTCGACTACCTCGTGCATCTTCTCGGGAATGAGGGCCGCGTAATGGCGGCGGCAAATGTCGGGAGAATTGCCCATCAGCTCGGAGATCTTGTAGAGCGATTCGCCTTTCTGAGCCAGATGGCTTCCAAATGTGTGGCGGAAGTCCAGGCACGACCACGGCAACCCATGCTTGCGATTGATCGCCCGAAGGTCGTGGGAGAAGTTGTCCGGATCCCACCGCTTCCCGGCTGGGGATGGGAAGTACCAGCGGCAGGCCTGCTTTGGCACATGGCCTCGAATGACTTGCAGAAGCGCCTTGCTCACCGGCACCACGCGATTGCGTCTTGTCTTGGGCTGCCAGAAGTTTCCCTCAACCGTCTTGGCCACGACGCGGATCAGCCGGCGCTCAAGATCCACGTCATCAGGAGTCAGCCAGAGAGCCTCCTCGCGGCGCAGGCCCGCGTAGATGTACACCGCGACAAGGACCCGAATACCGGAGTACGCTTCCAAGACCGAAAGCTGATGCGTGATATCCTCCGCCGATAAAAACCGAATCGACCGCGGCGGCTCGTGGCGGCGTTGCACCGCAGCCGCGGGATTGGGATACCGGCCAGCCGGCGACACGAAGTTGTGGGTTCGGATCGCATAGTTGAACATGACGTGGAGGATCTCGCGGTATCGGTTCGCGGTCTTCGGGGCGATGCCGGACTCCAGAATCCGCCGCGTTAGGAAGCCCTCGATCAACGCGGGCGTGACATCCTCCAAGTACCGTGCATGCACGTGGAACGTCCGCATTCGATCGTCGATGCACGACGTGGTGTCGTTCAGATGCCGGGCATTCGTCGGGGGCCGAAGCTGTAACGCTGGGCAGATCGGGCCGAAGAACACACGTAGCGCGGAGCGCTCCGAAGAATACGATTTCCGTGTTCGCCTGGCGGAAAGATATCGGCAGAAATCTTCCAAAAACTCCGGTAGCGGCGTGGGTGACGGCTCCCACATCCGGCCCGCGGCCTCTTTCGCTTCGTTGCCTTGCTGGGCGGTAACGGCCGCGCGTTCGTTGGTAGTGCGAGGCGAGTGAGAAACAGGCCGTTCACCGGCAACGCCGTTGATCCGCCGGACCCCTTCGTTCGTCTGTTGAAGAGTGCATGCCACAGCAAACGCCACCTTGCTCCAGAACCCCGTTGCTCGTCCCCGTCTGAGAGCGGTAGCACCGCGACCGGCGTTTCAGTGAACGGCGCGCACTCGCGGGGTGAGAGCGTCGAAAAAAGGAGGCGCCGGGGCGAAATCCTCCAGGGTTCACCTGCCCAACAGCGGGAAACAGAAACCCGGGCCGATTGGAACCAGCTCCCCCGGGGCCCTCATCGCCGCGCTCAATCCCCCGCGCTCGCACTTAGCCCGGAGGTTGTTTTTGAGAACAGGCCCCGCGTCAAGGACGTTCGGCGTGTCCCCGTTTAAGAACAAGCTCGATGGGCGCGGAGCCCAATCCCCAAAGAACCCTCATAATCTTCCGTGAATTACCGACACATTTCGCTACGATAAGTGCCGACGCGGCACCCCGATCCGACGAGTGCGCACACGGCTCTCGGGAATGTAGGGGACGCGGATACCGTTCGCATTAGAGAACCGCTGGAGCGCACCGTTTGGAGGACCTTCCAGCGTACCTTAGAATCTTCCACTAACTGGCCCGACGTTCCGTCAGACCCAATTGAGCCGTCGAACGGAAAGGCCGATGGCAGAGCCTGAAAAGCCTACACGCGGTCCGGCTGACGAACCGCGCCACGAGCCGACTGGCAGCCTGAGAGTACCCGGAAGTCGCTAATGGATCGACATGCCCCCTCGCGACATCTTTCGAACGTAGACGGACGCCGGCGCGACTCTCGACAAGAGAGGACTCGCCGTGGTCCGCCCGTCAGGCGCTATGGTGCGAACATCTCAGCCGGGTCGCTCAAGATCGCGGAGAGTCGGGTCGTCGCGGACCTGCTGCTACGCGGGGTCAGCGGCGAGGAATGGCGAACGGCCGTCGTCCAACAAAACTGTCTCCAGGCTCGTAACCCCAAGACCGCAGTCCGTATCGCACGGCTGATCCGGCAGCGCCTTGAGCCAATGCAGCCTGCGTTGTGGCGACTCGTTCGAGATGGCTCAACCTCGGTCGTCACACACGCCCTACTTGCCGCGGCGATCAAGCACAGCGCGCTTCTAGGCGATTTCCTCGACTTGGTCGTGCGAGAGCAATTTCGTGTATTTAACAAGACGCTCCCCAAGAAGATGTTCGACGACTTTCTGCAGGATTGCCGGGGGCGCGATCCAGAGATGCCGGAGTTCAACGAGTCCACGCAGCGCAAGCTCCAAACAACGATCTATCGCATCCTTGTCCAGGCTGGATACCTCAGCGACACTCGTACGCTCACGTTGAAGCAAGTACACGTCGCCGAAGAGGTCTTGGCGTACCTTCGGCAGAACGGGGAGGATTACGTCCTCCGGTGTATTCAGGTGGTGCCATGAGCGAGCCACTTACAGAGCGTCTTAACGCCATCCTGCCGAGAGTGGTGAGCGAGGAATTCCTCGGCGGCAGCGGCATCGGCAACGAGATTGCCTTCTACGTTTTCGACTATCCCCCGGAAGACGAACTCCGGATTCGCGAACATGTTCGATTCTTGGCGGAGCACATCCCGAAGGTCAAGCCCAGCCTTCGCGTCAAGCACATCAACTTGTTCGATTTGGTCATCGAGTACCTCACGAATCGCAAGCTTATGGACCGTTGCTTTGCCATGCAGCGAGAGAAGGGCGACGAAAATCTGCTTCGAGCGTTGGCCCCTGTCTTGGATGCCGAAAAGGTTGCTGAATTCTTCGCAGGGGCCGCTGACCCAGATAACCATGAATTGGTTATTGTCTCGGGTGTCGGGAGTGTCTTCCCTCTGCTACGCACGCACAACCTGCTCAACAACCTTCATTCGAGGATGGGGAAGACACCGTTGGTGATGTTCTATCCAGGAACCTATGACGGGAAATACCTCCGGCTGTTCGGAAGGGTGAAGAGTAACCCGTACTATCGAGCATTCAGACTGGTTCTGTGAGCGAGGCGGTTCATGCTGATCAAGAATCTATTCGAACGCGATATATTCAGGCCGATCAACGGCGTCGTCAAAGCCGATCAATTGGACGATGCCTCGATTTGGCAAGAACTAGAAGAGTTCGTCGTTACGCGGGAGATGGACGAACACATCCGCCGGTTTTTCTCCTCCTATCTCGACGCCATCGACCATAAGAACGATGCCGACATCGCGGGGAAGATCGGCATCTGGGTATCGGGGTTTTTCGGCTCCGGGAAGTCGCATTTCATCAAGGTGCTCTCGTACTTGCTTGGCAATCAGCAAGTTTCCAACGGCGGACAGACCAAGCGAGCCGTCGAATTCTTCGAGAGCAAGATCAAGGACCCGATGCTTCTCGGCGACATCAAGAGAGCGGTCAGCTCGAACACCGATGTGATTCTGTTCAACATCGACAACAAGGCCAGCCACAAGACCGGGCGGGACGCAATCCTCCAGGTGTTCCTCAAGGTGCTCAACGAAATGCTGGGCTACAGCCCGGACCACCCCCACATCGCCCACATGGAGCGATACCTCGACGAAAAAGGCAAACTCCAGAAATATCGGGATGCCTACCGAACTGCGACCGGCTCGGATTGGAATGATGAGCGGGACGCCTACGAGTTCAACCGCGACGAGGTGATCCAGGCTTTCTCCGAGGCCACTGGCCAGAGTCCGGAATCTTCCTCGAAGTGGATCGACAACGCCGAATCGAATTTCTCGCTTACCGTCGAAAACTTCTGCAAATGGGTTAAGGAGTTCCTTGACACAAAATCGGCTGGCCACCGCCTGATATTCCTCGTCGATGAGGTTGGGCAGTTCGTCGGGACCGACTCTCACCTCATGCTCAATCTCCAGACGATCACGGAGGAGCTTGGCGTTACCTGCAAAGGCCGCGCCTGGATCGTCGTGACCTCGCAGGAAGACATCGACGCGGTGCTGGGTGAGATGAAGCCGCCCAAGTCGAACGACTTCTCCAAGATTACAGGGCGATTCAAGACCCGACTCTCCTTGTCGAGCGCCAACGTTGACGAGGTAATCCAGGAGCGCCTGCTGGCCAAGAGGCCCGATGTTCGAGGCGAGTTGGAAGCCCTGTTCGCCCGGAAAGGCGACATCGTCAAGAACCAACTAACTTTCACGAACATCGGTATGACGCTGAGACCATACCGAGATACCGATGACTTCGTGCGGAACTACCCCTTCGCGCCGTATCAGTTTCAGTTGATGCAGAAGGTCTTCGAGGCAATTCGTAAGGCAGGCGCGACGGGCTTGCACTTGTCGCGGGGCGAACGATCGATCCTCGATGCCTTCCAATCCGCCGGCAAGGCTGTGGGACTTGAAGAGGTTGGCGTGCTCGTTCCACTCTACCGATTCTATCCGTCCATCGAGAGCTTCCTCGACACCGCGGTCAAGCGCACGATCGACCAAGCCAAGGACCGCAACGTAGAGGAGTTCGATATCGAGATCCTGAAGGTCTTGTTCCTTATCCTCTACGTCAAGGAAATCAGGGGCAACGTCGACAATCTGGTCACGCTCTGCGTGGATCGCATCGACGTGGATCGGCTCGCCCTTCGCCGCCGCGTTGAGGAGAGCCTCCAGCGACTGGAAAAGGAGACGCTTGTCTCCCGCAGCGGGGACAACTATTTTTTCCTAACCAACGAAGAACGCGACATCAACCGCGAGATCAAGAACGTCGAACTGACGGGTAGCGAGGATGCCAAGCTACTCGGTGAAATCATTTTTGAGGACGTGCTTAGGGGCCAGCGCAAGCACCGCTACTCGGCCAACAAGATGGACTTCGATTTCAATCGGATGTGCGACCAGCATCCCGTCGGCAACCAGCTGCAAGGATCGCTTCGCATTTCGGTGATCACTTCTCTTTCCGATGACTACGACACATACCGAACGGAGAAATGCACGCTGGAGAGCGGCCTCGAAGGCGGATGCGTGCTGATCCACCTCCGCGAAGACGACGCAATGGAACGCGAGCTTCGGACATTCAAACAGACTGAGAAGTACATATCGCAAAAGTCGGACGGAACCCAGCCGGAGCAGACCAAGCGAATTCTCCGCAACATCGCCGAAGACAATCGTGAACGCCGAACGAGCCTGACCAAGCGGCTGTCCGAAATGCTCACCGAAGCCGACTACTTCGTCGCCGGTCAGTCAATGTCAATCAAGGCAGCCGGCCCCTCCACCGCCCTCGACGAGGCATTGGAGTATCTGGTCAAGAACACTTTTACGAAGATGAGCCTGTTGAAGCGACTCCAGCCAGACGACACATCGAGACTGCGGGAGATCCAATCCACTCTTCGGATCAACGACGTCGGACAACTACAGCTAGGCCTCAAAGGTGAGGACACCAACATCCAGGCGATTCAGGACGTTCGCAGCTACGTGGAACTGTGCACCAAGACCAACCGTCAAATTGTGCTCTACGACATGATCCAGAGCCGCTACGCCAAGCGTCCGTACGGCTGGCCGGAGCTGGAGACAGTTCTGATCGTAGCCCAATTGATGGTGATGGGCGAAATCAGTCTCGCGATGGACGGAGCGACGCTACCCCTTGATCGTGCCTATGACTCGCTGACAAGCCCCCCCAAGCAGCGGAAGATCACCGTCGTTCAGCGCAAGACCAGCGATCCCAAGGCGGTGCAGGATGCCCGCAATCTCGGCCAGAAAGTCTTTGGCGAAATGGGCCCGGATGGCGAAGACGCACTGTTCGTCTTTCTCCAGAACAGGCTGAAGGGGTTGCAGGAGGACCTCGTCCGGTACAAGGCCCTGGCCGACACCGGTGATTATCCCGGCGCTTCCGAAATCGGTGACGCCCTGACACTCATCAAGCCGCTGCTCACCGACCAGGACAGCTTCAAATTCATCGAACGGTTCAACACACTGAAGAAGGAACTGCTCGATCTGTCTGATGACTTTCGCGATCTCGACCATTTCTATAAGCAGCAGCGAACGACGTGGGAGAAGCTCCGCAAGGCCCTGGCTCGTTTTCAACTCAACAGACTCCAATTGGACCGCGATGAGAAGGCCGCCGCCGCGTTCACGCGAATGCATGAGATTCTCCAGGCTGCTGCTCCCTACGGGCTGATCAAAGAAGCTGACGGCCTGATCCAGGCGGTGGAAACGGTCAACGAAGCCCTCGTCGCGCAGCGCCGCAGTGAAGCCACGGTCCAGATCGATAAGCACATCACCGCCTTGAAGCAGGAGCTCGACGCGGTAGGCGCTGATGCCGCGCTTCGGTCCGCGTGCCTTGGCCCGCTGGAAATGCTCAAGCAGCGGGTCGCCAGTCAGGAAAGCATAGCGCACATGACCCAGGCCGAGGCAGAGGCCATCGGCGCCTTCGATTCAGCCCTGAGCATGATTCAGGAGTGGTCCGCCAAACAACAAGCCGCGAAGCAAACCGGCAAGGCCACGACACCACGATCGGCCGTTAAAGAGTTGAAGGTGGTCAAACCTGCCGATCTGGCCGGGTTGGGCTACTTGGAGACGGAAGCCGACATTGAGGCCTTCATTGCGAAACTGCGTCAGGCGCTTAAGGCCGCCGTTGCGGAAAACAAGAGGATTCAGATTCGGTGAACCGCGGCAAGCTCAAGAACTACGCTCCGCTGGCCCGCCGGGAGTTCATCCAGGCGGTGACCGACCGCGCCGCATTCTTCGGGCTAACCAAAGACAAGATCGATCCGATCACGGTGCAAGGCGATGTGGCGATCATCGAAGGGCGCCCGTTTCCGCGTGCTGTCGCGGAAAAGCGCCGGCGGCTTGAGGAGCGCATCCGGCGACAGGGTTTTGAGCAGGTCATGGAGGCCGTCGCGTACACCTGGTTCAACCGCTTCGTGGCCATCCGCTATATGGAACTGCATGGCTACCTCGACCACGGCTATCGAGTGCTCAGTCACCCGGACGCGGCCAAGAGCGCGCCGGAGATCGTCGAACACGCCGAGCACGTCGAACTCCGCGGCCTCGACAAGCGAAAGGTCATCGATCTCAAACTCGACGGCTCCAAGGAAGCCGAGCTGTACCGGATGCTGCTGATCGCCCAGTGCAACGCCCTGCACAAGGCGATGCCGTTTCTGTTTGAGCGGATCGACGACGAGACGGAACTGCTCCTGCCCGACAACCTGCTGCACTCCGATTCCATCATCCGCAAGCTGGTCAATGAGATCGACGAGGCCGACTGGCAGCAGGTCGAGATCATCGGCTGGCTGTACCAGTTCTACATCTCCGAGAAGAAGGCCGAGGTCATCGGCAAGGTCGTCAGAAGCGAGGACATCCCCGCCGCCACGCAACTCTTCACGCCCAACTGGATCGTCAAGTACCTCGTTCAGAACAGCTTGGGGCGCCAATGGCTGGCGACGTATCCAAACTCGCCGCTGAAGAAGAAGTGGGAGTACTACATCGAGCCGGCGGAGCAGACGCCGGAGGTGCTGGCCCAGCTTGCGGAGATCACGCCGACGAGCCTCAACCCGGAGGAACTGACCATTATGGACCCGGCGTGCGGATCGGGTCACATCCTCGTCGAGGCCTACGACCTGCTCAAGGACATCTACCTGGAGCGCGGCTATCGCCTGCGCGACATTCCCCGGCTCATCCTGACAAGGAACGTCTACGGCCTGGAGATCGACGACCGAGCGGCGCAGCTTGCGGCCTTCGCTCTGATGATGAAAGCCCGTGCGGACGACCGCCGCGTCTTCGACGGCGATGTGCAACCCAATGTGGTGGCGATCCAGGAGAGCAACGGCCTGAACGTCAACGCCATCGTGCAGGCTTTCACCGAGAAGCGGGTGACAGACGAATCGTTTCCGACGCCCGGCGAGTTCGGCTTCATGGTCGCCGAGCGTGCGCCGCTGTTCGCGCAAGCGACCACGGCGGTTCCTGCAGCGGCGGATGAGAAAATCGCTGCGGACCTCAAGGCGCTGCTGGCCCTCTTCGAAAACGCCAAGACCTACGGCTCACTGATCACCATCCCACCCGAGTTGGCCAAGCGTTTGCCTGCGCTAGCTCAGGCGGTTGAAGCGGCGAGGGCCGATGCGAACTTGGCGGTCCAGCATGCGGCGCGGATTGCAAGTGGGTTCGTGATGACGGCGTTGCTCCTCGCCAAGCAGTATGACGCGGTGGTGGCGAATCCGCCGTACATGACAAGCGATTACATGCCCCGCCTGCTCAAAGACTTCGTTGAGGCGGCACATGATGTGAAGCGCACCGATCTCTACGCCGTGTTCCTTGCTCGTGGGCTGACGTTCACCTCGCAACGTCGTGTTCTCTCGATGATTACGAGAGATAGTTGGTTGTTCCTCCCGACATTTGAGGGTCTTCGATTGTCGGTGCTGGGCCACAGGTCATTGCTCTCTCTGGCGCATCTTGGACCACAAGCATTTGACACTATCGGAGGTCATGTCGTTCAGACCGTCATGTTCTCGCTATTGCCCGACCGCATCTCGTCATACCGCTCCACGTTCTATCGTCTGGTTGATGGGGATCATACCGACAAGCAAACGGGGCTACTGGCGCGCAATTGTCAGCACGTTCTGAGTCAAAGCGAGTTCGAACGGATTCCAGGGTCACCAATGGCCTATTGGGTCAGTGATGCAACCCGTGCTGCCTTCGCCGCCAACCATCCGATCAGTAAGATGGCAGACATTCGAGAGGGCATCCACACAGGGAACAACGACAGGTTCATGAGGTTCTGGTGGGAGGTCGATGCAGGCAAGTTCTCAGACAGCGAAGATTCAATAGAGTCTATCGACAGGCACCAGAAGAAGTGGATTCCGTATAACAAGGGCGGGGTTATCCGCAAGTGGTACGGCAACAACGAGTATGTCATTGCCTTTGATCGGGCCGTTCGCGACGAGATGAAGCAGTGCAAGGGTCATGTCCGCCCCAGCCAACATCTGTACTTCCGAGAAGGGGCTACGTGGTCGGATGTTGGAAGTGGGTTCTTCTGCGTCCGCTACTATCCTTCGGGCTTCCTCTTCGACGGCAAGGGGATGGCCGTTGTGTCACCTCGTATCTGGTATCTCCTCGGCCTCATGAACTCGGTGGTCTTCCAGCACCTTGCCGAGATCGTAATGCCCACACTCAACTACAAATCCGGCACCGTGAAGAAACTGCCGTATGTCGAGCCGTCAGACGACAATATAGTCGAACTGAACGCCAGACGTGCAGTAGTGATCGTCAAGCGAGATTGGGACGCCCAAGAACGGTCTTGGCAGTTCATGGCGCATCCATTTGTGGGAACATCCCGAACAGATGATCTCGTAACCTCCCTTGCTTCGATCCAATCGGCGATGCGGCAAGCCCACGAGGAGCTACTCCGCATCGAGGAGGCCAATAACCGATATTTCCTTGACAGGTTTGGGTTGGCGATGGAACTGCCGACTGTCCCTGGAGCGGAACAGCTCACGATTGACGCAGGGAGTTCCGACGTTCTCGTGCGGCGCTTGATGTCCTACGCCGTCGGCTGCGCCATGGGTCGCTACAGCCTCGACAAGCCCGGCTTGATCTACGCCAACAGCGGCAACGAGGGCTTCGACCCCAGCCAGTACAAGACCTTCCCCGCCGATCCGGACGGCATTGTCCCAACAACCGAGATCGACTGGTTTCCCGACTCCGCCGCCCACCGCTTCGAGGAGTTCGTCGGCGTGGCGTGGCCAGGAAGACCCTCACCCCAGCCCTCTCCCGAAAGGGGCGAGGGGGCATTGCTGGAGGAAAACCTGAAGTTCGTGGCCGACAGTCTCGGCGCGAAAAACGGCGAGTCGCCGCGCGAGACGATCCGTCGCTACTTCGCCGACGGATTCTTCAAGGATCACCTCAAGACCTACAAACGCCGCCCGATCTACTGGCTGTTTACCAGCGGCAGGCTCGGAGCCTTCCAATGCCTCGTGTACTTGCACCGCTACAACGAGGGCACGCTTGCCCGGATGCGCACGGAATACGTGATCCCGCTTCAAGGCAAGATCAAATCTCGGATCGAACAGTTGGAGGGCGATAAGCCCAAGGCGACTTCAGCCGCACATCGTCGCCGGGTCGAGAAAGAGCAGGACACGCTCCGCAAGCACCAAGCCGAGCTGCTCAAGTTCGACGAGAAGCTCCGCCACTACGCCGACCTACGCATCAAGCTCGATCTCGATGACGGTGTGAAGGTCAATTACGGCAAGTTCGGCGACCTGTTGGCCTGCGTGACGCAGGTGTGCGGCAAGGCGGAGGATGACGAGTGATGGACACCGCCAAGATCGAATCCGCACTTTGCAAGCTGTTCCACGAAGAGGGACAACGGATCGTCTTCTGGAACGACCCCGACCACGAGTTCGACATGTTCCTTTCGGCCATCGCGATCGACGGCGTCAACGTCCTGCGGCTGGACCAGATCGGAGCCTTCGAAGCCAAGATTAAGCTGGAACGAGAGGATCCGACGGGCAAGTACCTGATCTACTCGGCCAGTGAGGAGCCGGAGTACGAGAAGGACTGGCTGCTGGATATCCGGCTATACAGCCGCAGCTTCCGGGCGGATCGAGCGTCCATGATCCTGTCCGAACTGGGGCTTGCGCAACAGCAGCTTCGCCAGCACATCGCCGATCGACGGAAGTTCTTCGACAACAAGGACCGTCTTCGGAAAATCAAGGAACTGGTCGCGGCTGATGACACGGATGCCGACCTGGACCGCAAGATGCTGGCCGTAGTAACGAAGGCCGAGCAGCCGGAATTTTTTACGATCGTCCGCACCGTCTTCCATGATTACCTCGAAGGAAACCGTAACGGCCAGGTCGATCTGACCGTGACGCCGCCAGCCTGGGAACAGGTCGAGAAGTACGACCTAGACGAATCGTTTTGGTCGATGGTGAAGGCGAACTTTGGCTACGACGAGCAGAGTCCGACGCTCCGCAACTTCCTCATCCGGCTTCTCGTCACCGATTTCGCTCATCATTCCAAAGGCGACATATCCACCGCCCTTGAACATTTGGTGCTTCCAAGAAGTGGCCGAGCCAACACCGTCGTATGTTTGGCGCAATGGCGAGACAGCAGCAGCAAGGGGGCAAGCTACGACGCGCTTTCGGCCGTGGTGGCCGAAATCATCAGCATCCAGGACCTCGTTCAGGGGTACGAAGTGGAATCGCTGCGTGACGTGATGACCTTCCTGGAAATTGAGAAGGCCATCATGAGCGGCCTGCGGGATCGTGTGATGGCCACTGCAGCGACGATCAAGGCCGAGGAGATCCGGCAGATCGCCAGGCGCAGGCAATCCGGCCACTGGGCCGCGGCCTCGGCGGCCACGGGGTCGGACGTTCCGCGGTCTGCCATTAGCGCCGTGTACGATGCACTCGTCGCGGCGGCCGAGTTTCTGGAGTTCCGCAACCGGCATCAGAGCGGATTCGACTACGAAACGCCGGCCGCGATGTTTAGGGCTTACGAGACCGAACTTTTCCGTTTTGATCAGCTCTACCGCCTCTTCTGCGAGTCGGCGGACAAGGCCGAAGCCACACAATGGGATGTGTTGAAGAAGCTCCGGGAACAGATCGAGCCTGCCTACGCCAACTGGTTCTTGGGCACGCTTGCTCTCTCGTGGGGCAAGTTCGTGGATCCGCATAGCTCGACAGGACTGCTGACGAAGTGGCAGATTGCCGAGGTCGCCAACCAGCATCGGTTCTATGAAGGGTGCGTGCAGCCACCACTGAATGAGGGTGAGAACCGTCGAGTGTTTGTCATTATCAGCGATGCGTTCCGCTACGAGGCTGCGGAAGAGCTGACGGCTCAGTTGAATGGCAAGTACCGGTTGCAAGCGGATCTAAGTTCGCAATTGGCCGTGTTGCCGTCCTACACCGCGCTCGGTATGGCCAGCCTCCTGCCGCGAAAAACGCTGGCATATAAGGCCACGGGGGAGGTGCTGGTCAATGGCAAACCGGTGGCCTCTTTTGATCAACGGAACGAGATTCTGGGCACCGTCAACGGCATGGCCGTCAAGGCTGATGAACTTACGGCCCAGAAGAAAGAGGAAGGCCGGGAGTTCATCAAGGGCAAACAGGTTGTGTACATCTACCATGACACGGTGGACGCTGTCGGCGACAAGCAGGCGAGCGAAAAGGACACCTTCCTGGCGGTGCGCCGCGCCATCGATGAGCTCGCCGCGTTGGTTTGCTACATCGTCAACAACCTGAACGGCAATCACATTCTCGTGACGGCCGACCATGGCTTTTTGTTTACCGAGTCGGCTCCCGGAGAGACGGACAAGAGCGCCATCAACTTCAATCCTGAAGGAACCGTGATAGCCAAAAAACGTTACCTGCTCGGCCACAACCTGCCCGACTCCGACCTGGCATGGCACGGAAGAACGGCCGTAACCGCAGGCGCCGCGGGAGACATGGAGTTCTGGCTGCCTCGTGGGCTGAGCCGCTTTCATTTCACCGGCGGCGCCCGATTCGTCCACGGCGGGGCAACCTTGCAGGAAGTCGTCGTCCCAGTGGTGCTCGTAAAGCACCGCAAGGACAAGGGTGCTCGCGACGAGACGAAGATCACGACCGTGACTGTGCATGTGCTGGGATCCAAACACAAGATCACTGCGTCGCGGCACCGCTTCGAGTTGATCCAGATGGAACCGGTCAGCGAGCGGGTCAAGGCCTTGACCTTGCGTGTGGCCG
This sequence comes from Phycisphaerae bacterium, assembly GCA_020056715.1. Taxonomy (GTDB): domain Bacteria; phylum Planctomycetota; class Phycisphaerae; order UBA1845; family UBA1845; genus SBAX01. The sequence goes on from JAGVHG010000183.1 coordinate 12,875, forward strand.
TGTACGAAGGGGCCGAGCCGGTAACGAACGTCGAGACGATTGCGTTCGACAATGCGTCCGGCAACATGGACGAACGAAAAAAGTGGGTCCAGTTGGTGCTAAAGGACCGTCAATACGACAAGAGGACGCTTTATCGACTGGTGCTCCGCGATGCCGCAACGGACGTGGAGCATCAAAGCGCGGAAGTGACAATTGATAGGGCCTACGGCGATGACTTCTAACGAAAAGCCAATTGTAATCGATACGACCCTCGACGATTTGCTGAACCGGCACTTCGCAGGCAAGGTGGTTCGCAAGGACCTCACGAAGCTGGTCAAGGAAGGCGCCAACGTCCCGGTCTACGTTCTGGAGTATCTGCTGGGCCAACATTGCGCTTCTAACGATGAGGTCGTCATCCGCGAAGGACTCAAAACGGTCAAGGAGATTCTCGCGAACAATTACGTTCGTCCGGACGAGGCTGAGAAGGTCAAGTCGATCATTCGGGAACGGGGAAGCTACAAGATCATCGACAAAGTCACCGTAAGCCTCAACGAAAAGCGGGATACCTACGAGGCACTGCTGTCCAACCTTGGTGTGAAGGGGGTGGAGGTCGATAGCGGCACGGTCAAGAAGTACGAGAAACTTCTGGTCGGCGGCATATGGTCCATCGTCACGCTGCATTACTTCTTCGAGGAGGGCCAAAAAGGCTCTCCTTTCCTTATTCGCGAGCTCAAGCCCATTCAAATGCCGGGCATGGACATGGAGGAATTGTTCGAGGGGCGGCGTGCGTTCTCGGAAGAGCAGTGGATTGATGTGCTCTTGCGCTCAACCGGGATGGAGCCAACGAACTTCAGCCCGCGGGTGAAATGGCATCTACTTGCCCGGATGGTGCCGTTGGTTGAGAACAACTTCAACGTCTGCGAGCTTGGCCCACGCGGTACGGGTAAGAGCCACATCTACAAGGAGATCAGCCCGAACAGCATCCTCATCTCCGGCGGCCAAACAACGGTCGCGAATCTTTTTTACAACATCGCCCGCAGAACCATCGGACTGGTGGGCGTTTGGGATGTGGTCGCCTTTGACGAGGTTGCGGGGATCTCGTTCGCCGACAACGACGGCGTCCAAATCATGAAGGACTACATGGCATCTGGATCGTTCGCCCGCGGCCGTGACTCCATCAGCGCCCACGCCGCGATGGTCTTCGTGGGCAACATCAATCAGCCCGTGGATACGCTGGTAAAAACAAGCCATTTACTAGCCCCATTCCCGGACACGATGATCGATTCGGCTTTCTTCGATCGTTTTCACGCCTACGTCCCCGGGTGGGAAATTCCGAAGATGCGGCCCGAGTTCTTCACCAACCAATACGGCCTAATCGTAGACTACCTGGCCGAGTTCATGCGGGAGATGCGGAAGCGCAACTTTGGAGACGCAATCAACAAGTATTTCAAGCTCGGCCGCGACCTCAACCAACGCGATACGATTGCTGTCAAACACACGGTGTCCGGCCTGCTGAAGCTGCTCTATCCGCACGAGGAGTATCACAAGGATTCCGTCCAACGCTGCCTTGAATACGCTCTTGAGGCGCGCCGCAGGGTCAAGGAGCAACTCAAAAAGATCGGCGGGATGGAGTTCTTCGACGTCCATTTCAGCTACATCGATCAAGAGACTCGCGAGGAAAAATTCATTAGCGTTCCTGAACAAGGCGGCGGAACACTGATCCCCGACGGGCCACTCAATCCCGGGGTGCTGCACACGGTTGCAACCGGGAACGGTCGAATGCTTGGCCTGTATCGAATCGAAACGCAGGTGACGGCAGGTAGCGGGTCGCTCAAAATGTCAGGCGTGGGATCGAGTGGCGATGCGAAAGAAGCGATCAAGGTCGGTTGCGATTACTTTCGTGCAAACGGGTCGCGAGTCAGTGCGTCGATCAAGACCAGCGACCACGACTACCACCTACACGTTGTTGAGCTGCAAAACACCGGACCCACCGGGGCAATGACTCTTGCGACATTTGTAGCCCTTTGCTCGGGTGTGCTCGGCAAGCCGGTGCAGCAACAGATGGTGGTTCTCGGGAGTATGAGCCTGGGCGGAAGCGTCATCCCTGTGGAAAACCTCGCCGAGTCCTTGCAGGTGGCGTTCGACGCTGGCGCAAAGAGGCTGCTGCTTCCGATGGCAAGCGTGAAGGACATTCCGACCGTCCCCGGTGAACTGTTCGCCAAATTCCAGACGAGCTTTTACGCTGATCCGACGGATGCTGTGTTCAAGGCGATGGGTGTTCAGTGAACCAAGGTTGGACTTTCATTGGAGGTTGTTTCTCACCACGATCGTTCGAGACGACCTCCGGGTATCCGAGAGTGACTTCATGGAACTGAAACTCACCGACGCTGGCAGCCAGTTCTGCGTGGCGAGCTCGTTTGCCGGGTCTCTCGTAGGCGTTCATGAAAAAGCGTTCCAGGTGCAGACAGGAATCGGCCTTCTGAGCATGGTCATGAACCCGTCAACACGTGTGACGCGGATGGGCAGCGAGGTCGTCTGCGAGGGCATCACGCCGGTCGAGCACATGCTCGCGGCCGCCAGGGAGGCGCTCGGCGGCCACGTGATGGGGCGGCTCGTTGCCTACAAGGACGGGCATGCCCCACAGGAGCGTGCGTTCCTGCTCTGCACCGAACTCGTGTTGCAGGGGCCAACCGGGCTCGAGGCCGTCTACATGACGCCCGGATTCTGGGTGGAGCAAGCCAGTGCCTTGGGGGCATGGTGGCACGATTGCGCACGTGACCACGAGTACGGCGGGTACTTCACGAACATCGGCCAGTGTGGAGAGCTTCTGGACGGGCCTGATGCCTTCGACAAGTGGGGGTACATCGTGTCACGCACCGTATATGCGCTGGCCACGGCCTTCTCCCTCACGGGCAACAAGGATCTACTCGACAGCGCCAAGCAAGGTTGCGCGTTTCTTCTGGACCGTGCTACCTTCAGGCAGTCCGGCCACGCCTTTTTCCACACGCGGATGGATCGGCAGGGACGGCGGCATTCGGATGATGTCGACGTCGTCAATATCTTCACGCAAATCTACGCCCTGACGGGACTAATTGCCTATTATGATGTGTCACGCGATTCGGCAGTCGGCCAGCGCATTGTGGACGGCGTCCGCGCGCTGCTTAGCATCTTCCTGGACACTGAGCACGGTGGATTCTTCGATGCGGTCTCTCACGGGACGCTTCGGCCAATCGCGGGCATGACGGACAGCAAGTCGTTCAACAGCATCGTCGATCCACTCAGTGCGACGTTCTTCTTCCTGGCGAACAGCGGGCTTGGTGCACGTTGTCCGGAGACGGATGGCCTCATCGATGCGCTGTGTCGACTCATTATTGAGCACTTCGTAGTCCCGGCCGAGCGATTTATCCAGGAAATCTTCGATCGTTCGTGGCATCCCCGGGAGCCTTCATGGCGCAATCCGTACAACACGCCGTACCAAGCAGCCGAAGTAGGGGCCAACTTGAAGACCGCATGGGTGCTGCTTCGTGGCATGGCGGAAACGCACGTGGACTCTAGAGGAGCAACACTCACGCATGTCCGACGTATCCTAGAGAATTTGAGAGCAACTGGCGCCTGGGATCCCCTGCGCGGTGGTTGGTTTGCCCGCGTGGAGCGGGCAGGTGCGTTTAACGCCCCGGGCCGGCACATGTGGCACACCAACAAGATCTGGTGGCAACAAGAAGAAGGCATCGTCGTTCACTTGCTCGCCTACCTCTCGATGGGCGATCAGACGTATCTGGAAACCGCCCAGCTTGGTATTCGGTTCTGGCTGACCTATTTCGTGGATTCCGTCAATGGGGGGGTGTTCGACACGGTGTCGATTGATGGAGATCCCGTGGTGCGTCAGAAAGGGTGTTGGCTGAAGAGCGGCTACCACGAGCTGGAGCTGGCTCGCTACGTCTACGTTTATCTGAATGCGCTGCAGGATGGGGTTGTATCCTTGTATTCCGCTTATCGCCCGGATGTCGACTTTGCGGCCTACCGAACAATACCCGCACGGATTCCTGGGGCCGCGTGGGCTGTCGTGGACCAGCGCGTCGTGGACGACGGCGTGCTGAGGACGCAGTACCGTCTGCGCTGGGTCGTCCGACAACTGCAGAGAGGCGGCCATGAAGACCGATAAGTCTGGAGCATTCCTGGATCGACTCTCACGGCTTGTGCCCGGCGGCGCAAACTCCAATGCACGTTGCGGCAGTGGGTTGGCGATTGCGCGTGCTGAAGGTGCAAGACTCATCGATCTGGACGGCAATCAATATATAGACTATGTACTTGGATTTGGGCCGATCATCCTAGGCCACGCAGACTCTGTCGTGCACGAGGCGGTGTGTGGTGCCTTGCGGCGCGGGACAACGTACGCTTTCTCTCACGAACTCGAATTGGAGTTGGCGGAGCGGATCGTCACGCTCTGCCCCTCTGTCGAGGCGGTGCGGCTGTGCAATTCAGGTAGCGATGCGGCTGATACGGCGTATCGCCTCGCCTGCGCCCATACCGGCGCCGTGGGTGTCATCAAGATGGAGGGCGACTACCACGGCTGCGTGTGGCCCTTGCTCCACGATGTGCCCGGCTTTGACGTGTCAGGACCGGTTCGAAAGCCCCGTCCCGCATGTCGTGGCATTCCGGAAGCGGTGTCGCACCTGGTCCACACGGTACCATTCAATGATGTCGAGGCATTGGCTCAGGTACTCGATGAACATCGGAGAGAGATCGCGGCAGTCTTCATGGAACCGATCCTCGGCAACACGGCAGCCATCATGCCCCTACCGGGCTACCTTGCGGATGTGCGCGAGCTGTGCGACAGACACGGGGTCGTTCTCGTGTTCGACGAGGTGAAGACCGGGTTTCGCGTTGCGCTGGGAGGAGCGCAGGCGCTGTTTGGAGTGCACAGTGACCTGACCATGCTGGGGAAGGCGATCGCAAACGGGTTTCCCCTGGCGGCGCTCGGGGGGCGGCGTGAACTCATGGAACTGATTGGTCCGGGTGGTGTGCATCACTGCGGTACGCATTTTGGCAATGTACCGTGCACCGCCGCCGCCAACGCGACCCTGACCCGGCTTCAGGCGAGTGACTACACATCCATAGAACGACGAGGGAGAAAGCTGGCTCAAGGAATCTGCGACATCTTGGCGGATATGGGCGTGCAGGGCAGCTGGCACGGCACCGGCGCGATGTTCGGCATCACGATTGGGTCGAAACCACCGAATGACTACCGATCCTGGTGGATGGAGACGGACAGGCTCGCGTGGATGGAGGTCGGTGCCAAGTTGCGGAACCTGGGCATCCTCGTAGATGGCTTTATTGGTTTGTTCTTCCTGTCGTTCTCGCACACGGACGAAGATGTGCTTCACACGCTCGTGGCGTGCCGCGAGGCGGTGCAATGTCAATGGAACGCAGAGTAGACCAAGCGGAAAGACGCAGCGTGGGCGGGACCTCCAGCCTTAATGCGCTGCTCGGCTTGCTGAGGGACAGCGGGCTACACAGCGTTGTGGTCGTGGGGGGAGCCGTCAGGGACACGCTTCGGTCGCGTCCGCTTAGAGATATCGACATCGCAGTTCGGCTGCCGTGCGCGCCTCCTCAGGGGAACGACGACCTCCGGGTTGCGGATGCGCGAGTCAGTGTGCCGGAATTCTGGGCGGTTTTGCGCAGGCTGGCCGCAGCGCTTGGCTGCCCGCCGCAGGCCATGGTGGACCCCGTGCCCTTCGCCGGCTCGTATATTGATGTGCTCGGCCTCACTTGTGTGATCGGTGCCGGGGAACGTGTGTTCCCCGACGTTTTCGTGGACACCGAGAATCGTCTGTTCAACGCCCGCCCGGAACTGAGCGTGAACCAGATTATGATGAACGCGAATGGGACTATCTGGCCCGGTGAGGCTGTTTCTGACCTGCGTAATGGCGTGGCAAAGTTCAAAGACGCCCCGCTCGGTATTCGCCTGCGCCAAGTTCTGCGCGCCCTTCGGACCTGCCGCGACCTCGACCTGCGGCCGACGAATCGCCCACTGCACATTATGTATGAGCACCTGCTGAGCCTAGAGGACGAACGGGTGCTCAACGAGCAGCTGAAGGAAGACGATACATTACGCCTGCTGCAGGATCTGTTGGGCACCAGCTCGGATCCACCGGAAGATCAACTGCCGGTGAGAATCCTCTATCAGATCCGCCGCATCATCGATCAAACAAGACTTGGTGCGTAACGTCAGGTCCGGCGATGGCCGCGTATGTTCCGCCTGATGTGCATGGCGTGCTGCAGACGGAATCAGGTCACAAGCTCGTTCTTGATCGTCTCGAACGCTTCCGCAAACGCGACGCCGCCCTGCCGACCGCGAAAACGTGACAGATTGAGGATGGCTTCCTTCTCAAGGTACCATCGCTTGAGTTTGAGCTGGCTCTTGTGTTCGTTCAGTGCTTTCCTCTTCCAGCCCATCTGCGCCTGCGTGATGGAGACGAACGTCGTTGGCTTGAAGTTTTCGTCGCTGGACGGAGATTCATAGGCGAAGATGCGGGGGGCGTGCCTGAACGCCGTCCGACAGCAGGAGAAAGCCTGCCGGTGATCCTGATGGACATCGTTGCGGGAGTGTATGAAGACCGCATAGATGTTGCCCTTCGGCTGCTTGTCGCCGTGTCGCGTGCGCCTCAAATAGAACTGCTCCAAAAAGAGAATAGCATCGATGTTGCCCTGGAACTTCGTGTCGGGGAAGGTCGCAAAATGGACGTTGCGCTTCTTGACACCCAGAACTCGGCAGGAGCGGCAACTCTCAGCGCGCCGTGTGGCACCTGTCGCACCTCCGAACCCGCCCTGTGTCAGGTAGATGCACAGGATCTCATAGCGAGTCGCGCTCGTTGCGAATCTCCGGATCGTCCCGCCGCAGCCCAATTCGATGTCATCGGGGTGGGCTCCCACGAAGATCACCTTCTGCCACTGGAGGGATGCCATGCTAATGCTCCTGACTGCGCACGCCTCTCGTAGGCACTTGACGCTGACCCTGTCCATCCCGAATATTCCGTAACCCTTGTCCGCAAACGAGTTACGAATTGACGCCGTCAGCGCTGCGGCTATCCAGAGCGGCTGGATGACCGCCACGAATTCACCGACCGGCGTTCTTGTTTGGCACTGAACCGAATGGCATTTGGCACAGCGTATCCAGGCTGTCCGACTCGTCAAGAAGGCTGCGATCATGGCTCAGGTAGGATAGACTCTGCGTCGCGGTACCGGCATCCCTGATGCCGTGCGGCCTCCATCGGGCTCGTGCCTGGGTCCCGATGGAGGCTGAACCGTTCTCCGTATCCGTGGCGCTGGCCAAGAACCGCGTCATAAAGCTCCGAGGCTTCCGTCCGACCCATCGCAGTAACCGACACGTCGATGACTTTGTGCGAAGGAGTGCCATACATGCAGGCTGGCAGTCGGTGGCTGATTTCCCCGAGCCGCGGGGAGAAGGACCACCACCACACCAGACCCCGATGAGAACGACTGCAAACCGTTCAAACTGGTGGTCACGACGCCGCCCGCGACGTGTCCGTATGGACCTGTCCTGATGAATTCGAAGAATCGCATCCGTCAGCAGGTTGGCGACTGAAAGGACCGTCAGATTGGGCAGCGTTTTTGCCACGTCTGGGCGTCCGGGGATTGTATCGGTGACCACAATCTCGTCCAATTGCGCCTCCGCCAGCCGTTTGATGGCCGCTTCGGCGAATACCGCGTGCGCCGCCGCGACAAAGATGCCTCTCCCACCTTGTCTGCGGGCAAGCTTGGCCGCCTCGCAGACCGTCCCCGCCGTGGTAATCATGTCGTCAAACACCATGACGTTCTTGTCCTTGACATTGCCGACGATGTTGACGGCGACGGTCGAATCGCCGGAGATGCGGCGTTTGTAGATGACCGCCAGTTCTCCGCCGATGCACGAAGCGAAATCGCTTCCGAATTTCATGTTTCCCACGTCCGGCGACAACAACACGATGTTGGAAAGCTTGCGGTCCAGAAAGTGCCTCGCGAGCACAGGCGCCGCGGTGAGGTGATCCACGGGAATGTCGAAGAACCCCTGGATCTGATCGGCGTGGAGATTAATCGTCAACACGCGATTGAGCCCCGCCTTGGTCAACATGTTAGCCACCAGCTTGGCCGTGATCGGTGTCCGCCCTTCTGACTTTCGATCCTGCCGGGCGTAGCCGTAATACGGAATGACCGCGGTGATCCGCTTCGCGCTGGCACGGCGCGCGCAATCGATGAAGATAAGCAACTCCATCAGATTGTCGTTCACCGGCGGGCAGGTCGCTTGCACGAGGAAAACGTCCTTGCCGCGGACGTCTTCCTCGATCTTCACGAAAGTCTCGTCGTCGGGGAACCGACTAACCGTCGCTCGCCCGCGTTTCATCTCCAGATAGGCACAGATCTTCTCTGTCAGGGCGGAGCTCGCCGTTCCGCCGAATATCTTGAGAGTACCATGCTTTGCCATGGATTAGCTCCTCACTGAGCCCGCCCCAGCATCGCACCTATAGTCCCACGTCGAGCATCAACCGCATTGCGAACTCATCGCTCGTACGTAGTCATTCCTGCGATTAGATGTTTCCGCCCGTTGTTACTCTGCCGAGGTAGCTCATTCGACGCCGTCTCCCCGTTCCTTTGCCCCCTCCGCCGACGAGTAGATTTCGTCCGGGCTGATAACCGTCGCGCCTGTCAGCGTCGCGAGGGCAGCCGCCGCGTCGAGGAGCCTGATGGCCTTGGCGGGGAACACCCCCGGGAGCGATCGGCAGGCCCGAACGCAAGCACTCACGCAGGATTCGTCAATCTCCAGGTGATGGTGGACCGCAATCCGCCCTGCGACCGCCTGCAACACTGCAGCCGTATCCTTCGGCGACATCTCGGGCAACTCGATGACCTGCAGGCGCCGCGCGAGCGGCTCGATCGCAAACTTCGGCAGGTACAGCGGCAGGGTCGTGCCGATGATCCTCGCGCCCGCGTCAATGGATTCGGAGAGGATCGCCGGCCCGTGGGGCATATACAGCGCCAACTCGACATGCTCGACTGCAACTGCCATTGCGGATGAGGTCAGCGCTTCGGTCAAGAGGGCCCGAAGTGTATGCTCTCGCTCGGCATCGAACAGCGTGCCGGCGAATAAGCCGCCGAGATCGAACAACGTCAGGCTCAGATCCCTTTGACTGCGAAGCAGTTTCTCAGCGACGCCGTAGAGGAGGTTGGTCTTGCCGACGCCGGATTCTCCTACGATCACCGCCATCCGTGTCTGTCCCCAGCGGATGAGGCAGGATGCGGCTTCCGTGATCTCGCTTTCGCGGCCGAATACGGGCTCGCTTCTTGCGTTCCTCGCGAGCTCGGACAGATTGATGCCCCTGGTCGTGAACAACCCGCCCACCGGGCGCGGCGTGCAGGCTTCCTCCGACCGTATGACCGCGGGTTCCCGCTCATCAAAACCCAGGGCGCAGAGGACATTCGTGGCCGCATCGTGAAAGTCCGTCCTCGGACGGTTGCCGAGCAAGATGGCGAGCCAGCCGCCTCGGCGAATGCCAGTGCGGAACGCCTGGTCCAACGACGGGTCAGGTCCAGTGTATTCCAGGTCCTCGTCCACGCAGGCGACGAATGGCATGTGTCCAGCAGGGCGCTTCAAGAGCAGGTTGGTATGCGTCTTGTTGAAGAACCGCGCGTCAGCGGGTACGTCACGCAGGATCACCGTGTCGCCGTCCAGCACGTCAACCCGAACGCCAAGCTCCTGGAGTCTGGTTGCTAGTGCGCGCCCCAGCTCAAGCATGGGCGACTCCGCTACACGGATCCCGCTAATTCCTCGCACAACGCGAGGCGATCGCTCGTGCGCCACGTCTGCCACCAATCAAGGTCCACCTCAGCGAAAAAGTAACCACCGCAGGGCGGCGGGTTATGGTAGCGACCTTTCCAGTCGATTCATCCGCCCTTGCTTCTTGGTCACCGCTGCCGTTGAGCGTTTTCGACTGAATCAGGATCGAACCGTTATTGGTTTGGAACCCGTTGAGCACCTCTACCGCCCTCACTGGAACCGCGGAAGCGGAGCCTTAAGGTAGCGGCCAGATGTCTGCGAAGATCGATCGGGGTTCCATCTGCAGCAGCGATGGATGTTGGGGCATGAGTGAGATCGCCACTTGGCCCCTTGCTAGGCTCCCGCCAGTCCTCCCGGCTCGCGAATGGATCGCGCAGATCAAGGGTCTTGCCAGTAACACGGTCATGAATGTCCAGCCATGAGCAAAGAAACCGCTGGCCATATCCAGCTAGGCGTCTGATGCACTCCCCCCGGATCTTTGCCCGCCCAGAAGCGGGAGGGTTCTGCATCGCGTGCTCGATGTTGTCCACTCCTGGAATCTGATGGTGGAGCACGCCGGCCCGATCAAGGGCGGCGAAAATGCCGCCGCCTTCCCCCACCTGGCCGAAGCGCATGTCGATCTCAAACAGCTCTCGCCGGAGCGCAACCCCGCGGCTGCCCCGAGCCGCAAAGGTCAGAGGCCCCGTTGGCTCGAGCGACGACTTCCAGGGGACACCGTGGCGGAGCGCGTGCCGGGCGAAAAGCTCTCTCTTGATCGCCCAGTCCAATGTGGTGGTCAAGGCGTGCGGTCCCGCCTCGATTCGGTCAAGGATCTCTCGCCACCGTCGGCACGCCTCAGGTGCCCAGGCAGGCATGAAGGGTTCACTCATGTGGGCTTCGGCTTCTGCCAGGTAGTAGCGCTGGATCTCCAGAGCCGAAATCAACCGCCCGGTGAACGTTCGCGCCCGTGCCTTGCATTCCGGGTCAGCCGCAAAGGTCTGCATGGCCTCGAGGGGGGATTGGAGCAGGACGTCGAGTCCCGGCGAGATTCCCGCCTCGGCGAGCGCGACCACGAGGGCCGTGGTCGCCGTTCTCAGCCACATAGCAGTATGGGAGCAAAGGCTCTCGCCACATAAGAGGTGAAGTCGATGATAGCCCTCAGAACAGAGGCTCTCGTCTTTGGTGTGAAAAATGCCTCGCGAATGTGTTGAGTTTGGGGAAACCTCGGCCTGCAAGTGCCAGACGCGAGGGGAGAGGGTGAACTCCACATGCTCCGGCCCGATATGAAACCCGCCGGCACCAGTAAAGATAATCCGAGATACCAGGTGCGGGATGATCTGCCGAGGGAGCGCGGCGGGGTCCGCGCGATGCAGATAGGACTCGTGAAGGCCCCAGGTGGTCAAGCCGTGGTAGTCCACGTTGCACTTGGACACCAGGATCTGCGAAACGTCAGGATTGCTAGCCATCAAGTCCGCCGCCAGGCGGGCCAGGATCCTCTCGCCGGCGAGGACATAGCGGACGACATCCCAGGGATTGGCACACTCGGGCGTAGTCATTTCCGGGTGCAAGCCGCAATCCATGTAGAATCGGGCGCCGTTTGCGAGGAAGACTCCTCGCCCGTTTGCTTCGCGCAGGGACGGCAACCACTCGTTCACCAACTCGAGGAGTTTGCACAGCAGCGGCTCAACCTGAAGTGGTGTTCCGGGATTACCCAGCGGAGCAAAGGCGTATTCCGTTTCCACACCAAACAGCCGCTCCACCACGTTCACTCACCTCCCTGCTGCCGGCAGGCTGCGAGGAACTGCTCGCTGTTGCCCGACAGGGCGCGATCGATCGCCTGGTCGCCGGCAGCTATGAACGCCTCCGCGGTCTGCCTGATCTTGGAAAGATCAGCGCCTTGGGCGCTGCCCGCAGGAGGCGGTTGCACATCCTGGCAGGTTTCATCTCGGCGTGGTCGTTCGCGGAATTTCATGATTCTCTCCTTACATCCTGCTCCAGTATGTCGCCAATCGACTCATCAGTTTGCACTCGCGTCGGGTTCGCCGTCTCTTCGACCCGCGCGAGGGGGAACGAAGGTTCGTCAGTGTCGGAGGCCATTCGCTCCGAAGCGTCCGATTCGTCAGCCGGCCGATGGGCATTCGGATGACGCAGTTCCAGGGCGTCAAGGACTTCACAAATGCTGGACTCTCTGCGAAACAACGGCTCGCATTCGTTGCGAGTGAACGACAGAGGATCGCCCAGATTGACGTCGCGATATCTGGGCCAGTAGCGCCCATCCGCTTTAAGATTGAATCGAATCGAGTCCCACTCCACATCAGCAATCTGATCCGGATCGGCATGGCGGAGCAGCATCGCGCGCCCCCACGCTCGGGTGTCCGCCGGCGGATCGTGGACGAACTGCTCGATCCTGGCGTCGGCGATGAGTCTCTCCGTGAAGCCCGCGCGCTCGTAGCCCCAGTACAACCCCTCCTGCGGGTCCAGACTGGCATAGAGCTGATCCATATGCTTGATCTGCGGTGAATCCCAGGACAGCCCGGGATGTTGTTCCATCGCCCGCCGCAGAATGAAGAGCTTCAAAACCCAATCCAGCCGAGGCGCCAGCGGCGCCAGCGCGGCGACGTCACGGCTCAGCGACGCAGCCTGCAGTTTTGTCAGTGTGTCGCACCACAGCGCGAGGATGTCCCTGGCACGCGGGACGATGCGATCACAACCACCGCCGGCCACAAAGCGAGACGCTCCTTCGAAAAAGCGGAACTGCAGCTCGACGGCAGTGAGGCTCTTGCCGTCGACCGTTCTTGCCCGCCGCTGCAAGGTTGGGTCGTGACTGAATACCCTCAGAGCACTGATGGGATCATCCAAGATCAGGCTGGGATCAATACGCTCGCACTCAATCATCGCCAAGATGATCTGCATGACACCCACCTTGAGCAGCGTGGCGACATGGCACAGATTATTGTCGTAGAAGATGACGTGCAGCCGCGCCAGGTCTTCCCCCGACCGTTCGCACGTCGGCGAACGACCAGCACTTCCGCACAGCGCCTCATCCCGCGAGTTGACGATGGGCCGACGATACGTCGTCTGCTGCCCAACCAACGCCTCCATGAAATCCGCGCGCGCAGAAATCTGGTAGGGAACACCGGTAACGCCGTTCTCGCCGCCGACCTTCCCGGCTCCGGCGAACACGATGCTGCTGACCTGGTAGGTCGCCAGAAACAGCATGTAGTGCATTCTTCGGTGAAAAATGTTCTCCCCGGTTTGCCGTGTCATGAGGAAGTTGAGATGGCTCCCATACGAATTGCTCTGACCATCGCTGTTGTTTGCCAGAACCTGGATGCGCTGCCCTGCAGGCAGAGTCTTCTCTGCGTCTTCCTTGGCTTGCCTGGCGATCCGGAACATGGCGAGGGCGGCGGCGACGCAGTCGTACGCACTGACGACCTCGGGCGTGCAGACCTCCAGGTGGTCAAGGTCGATGTAGGTGCACCCGCCGTTGGTACGCAAATACTTGCGGCACCAGTCCTGGGCATCGTAACCGTCGCCCCTCGTGCCATAATGGCTCCGTCCCCCGTAACCGTCGTCGTCGTACCAATCGCTGTAATACTTGGATCCGCTGGCGGTGTCGCGGGGAGTATTCCAAGACCTCGAGCTGCGCGTCTGTCCGCTGATCTGCTTCAGCAGTGTGCGGGCGGCCGCACGACACGTATCGTCGTTGCCGTCGGCGCCCACAATGAAATTGCCCAGCTCCATGTCGGCACCACATACCTTAGGCACTTGGAAAGGCCGCGCGTGACCCGACAGTAATGCCGACCGTGCCCGTTTGCTTCTACTCATCACTGTGCTCCAGCTGCACCGTTCATGCGACACTCACGTACCGATGGGGACGCGACACACGCCGCACGATCGGTTCCACGCTCACTACATCCACATCCTGCGGAAGGTCAGACAAGTAGGCATGTGCATTCCGCGGCGTCAGGGTGGTTGCCAGGCGTTCCATCGCCTCCGCAACGGCCTCTTCCATGTCGGCCGCGCAGAGCCCCTGCTCTCCACCATTGACACTCCGCCGAAACGCGGCCCGCCGGGCAGAGCGACAGATCTGCTCGAAGCAGCGGCCGCTGGCCAGCTCCCGTGCCGTTATGGTGCGCGTCTTTCCGTCGCGGAACCGCAGCACGCACAACTCGTTACCTGCGTTCGGACTGTAGAACCGTGAGACCGCCGTCTCGATCATCTCCCGACGGGTGGCGGCTGCCGACTTGCCGTTGGCGTTGTACGGAAACGACTCGGCAAGATGGATACCGAAGATACTACGGGCCCCGCGCATATCCGGCCGACCGACAGCAATTTCCACGTCTGAGAGCCGCTCCAGCAGCGCAGGATCGATGAGGTCCTTGCGGTTGGTGGCCGCTACGACGGCCACGTTCCGCAGGCCGACAAAACCATCGAGCTCCGCGAGGAGAGCCGCGAGGAACTTGTCCGAATGGGTGTTTGCGAGACCACCACGGATGCGGCCGACGGCCTCGATTTCGTCCAGGAAAAGCACGACTATCCCATCCTGGGCGGCGCGCCGAAGGGCCTCGAACGTGCTCCGGGTCCGCTGCTGCGTCACGCCGACAAACGGATCCTCCCACTCGCCCGGCTTGACGACCGCCACCCGACACTTCTTTCCGCTGAGCCTCTGGAGCTCCGCCGCCACCACTTTGAACATGAGCGTCTTCCCGCAACCGGGGGAGCCCACCATCAGAATGCACAGTCGATCGCCGATGCCGTACAACAACGCCTGCTCGGGGGCGACGAGCGTGGCCGTCAGCATCAAAAGGAGGGAGTTCAGGTTTGCGTCCTGACCTCCGACTCGATCGCGGCCGATAGTCGGCACATCCTCCAGAAGGAACTCGCTCTCCTCCGCCTGAGGTAGTCTCTCGTAGGCCATCCACGAATCCCGCTGCCAGCGGATCGGATCCCCCGGCCGCAACTCCTGGTTGGCGAGGGATTCGGCCGCTTCCACAATGAACTTCTCGTCGCCTCGCACATTCAGCATCAGGCGGCCGCCTTCCATCCTGCGCTCCAACGTTCCGACCTCCCCGCATGGAGACTGACCGAAAGGCGACTTCGCCATCACCACGTTCTGCTCGTGTGTAAGGTAGACCTCGTCCCCTTTCGCCAGCGACTCCACGGGCACTTCCTCGGTCACGCCCACGACGCGCCGGCTGCTGCCGATGGCCACGAGGTGGCGCTGTCCCTTGGCGGTGGGAACCGGGCCCAGGTAGACGGCGGGATGAAGAGGCGGTTCCGTCAACTTCTCAACCACCTCGCTGATTTTCTTGAGGCTTGCCTGGGCCTCGCGAAGCCCCGCAACGCTGCGATCGCTTACCTCAATAAGGTACCGATCCAATTCCCTGGACTGCGCATCCCCTTGCTGGCGAATCGACTGGGCCAGGGCCACTTTCTGTTCCGGACTCGCTGCACCCTCGCCCAAGGACATTAGAAAGTTCAGCATTTCTGGGGGGATCACCGTGTTGTTTCTAATTCTTGCCATGCTGGGATTCTCTATTGACTATGCTTGCCGTAACCAACCGTGGGGCGGGCTGCAGCGCCTCCGTAATATGGAAACCGCGCGAAACAACCATTCCACAACGCCATCCGAACAGCTCCCACCCTAGCCCACCACAGGGACTGTCGCTGATCACCAGGGCCAGGGAGAACGCTCTCGGGAAACAAGTCCGATGTAACGCCACATCTTCCACAGACACAAAAGAGGGATTGGTGGTGCACGTTCCATCCCCCCGTCTCTCGCAGTCCCTACACAGTTCCTTCAAAAAGGAGTGACTGTGCCACCAGCCAAGCTGAATCTCATCCTGCCCTCTCTGACTGATCGCCCCCCGCACGGCGGCCCAGGTATCGGCGGTGAAGGTCAGCTTCGTCAGGCTGGTGCGAGTGTGTTTCGCCGGAATCTGCGCCGTAATCTTCGCGAAGATCTCCGGCGATCCGGGGCCACGCAAAAGATGGCCGATGAGAATGCCTCCCGTCTCGTTCGCCCCGGCCTGCCGCGCGAGGACGGAGGCTTCCGTCAGAACGTGGTGGGGAATGAACACCGGCATGTCGCCGGCGGTCATCGTCCCGAAGCGGAGGCCATCCTCCAGCGCGTCCAGAAGACACCCGGTGTGCAGCGGCAACGCCCGAGGAACCTCCTCGACGGAGAAGGACGGTGCTGCCGACGGCTCGGACTGCGTTGCCGCCGAGTCCTCCACCGCAAAGACACGGTAGTGGAACCGGGAGCCGGCCTGCAGCACGCCCTTCTCCACCAGCCGCGCGGATGCCCGTCTCGCGAGATCCCCGACATAGGACAACGGAATCTCCGCCGAGACCTGCTCCCCGTTGTCGCCGAAGACGGTAAGGTAGAACTCGCAGACATAGGGCCTCTCGAGCTTCGGGTGCCACACCGGCTGAACGACCCGTTCTCCCGTGGCCATCACCGCAGGGATCTGGCCGCGGCGGATTCCGGTGAAGCGGGTGCATTCGGCGGGCGGCTCCCAATTAATGTCCGCGGCAAGCTGGTCGAGAAGCTCGCCACTGTCGCTGATGATCTCCAGCGTGTACCGGTGTCCTGACTGGCTCATGCCCATCCTCCCTGCGCCGATCCCGATCCCTTGGACATCGTCGTCGGCGCGGTTCACCGGCAGCCGGCGTCCACGTCCGGCAAAAGAACAATACGGTCGTCCTCCTGCAGCGATTCGCCCACAACCTCTGACGCATGAAGGTGCCGACCCTCGCGCTCGAGCCGAGCCTGGTAGGTCAGGGGACGGCCGCTGACATCGTTGTGCGGGAGGTTCATCCGTCCCAGCAATCCGTGGACGAGTTCGCCAACCGTGGAATCCAGGGGAACACCTTTGGCATTCGCATGTTTCTGCCCGGAGACATCCGAGACCTGCAGGCCGATGGACCCGCTACTACCCTTGACTGTTCCTAATCTGTTCATAAACCAGTCTCCTCATATCAGCTCAGCGCGCACCGTTTTTGGCTATGGCGAGGACCACCCTCGCACGGCCAGATATTCGCGCGCAATTAGCAGATCATTCTGAAGAACCTCAACCTCGCGTCCGCAGAGTCGACAGCCGACGGAGATCGCCGAGAGAGCGTGACCCAACTCCTCCGCGCTCGGCAAGTGCGGCAAGAGAGCCTCGAGATGGGCCGCCACCTGTCCGTTCTGCTCCTCGCCGGCCGCCCGGGCAAAACGGAGCACGCCGTTGAGCGTCAAAAGCAGCACCGCTACGGCGTTGCGGACCTCGTCCGAAGCCGTCGCCAGTGCTCCAAAAGGGGCGGCGACGCGGATAGCATCCGTTCGCCGTTCGACTAATGCCTGCCAGAAGTCGCCCGACGCATCCAAGGTCACCGCCAGCTTGTCCTCGGAGCGCTCCGTAAAGGGCCATCCGGCTTCCTCACAAAGGCGGCGGAGGTCGCACGCCGCCTGGTGCCCCTCTTTCTCCCACTCGATTCCCGACCGTTGCTCCCCCCTCTTCGTTGCGGGACCGTGAATGGCCGCAGAAGCGACTCCCAGACCCTCCCAGACCGTCGCTATGCGACCGCACAAATCGAACTCATGTCCATTGTCCGGCAGAGGCGTTTCCGCGCGGATCCGCAGACGTGAGTGTGCGTCCAATGCGTACTTGACGCCGCTCGGGAGAATCCCGTTCTTCAGAAGCCAACTCCATGCTCCCTGCTCATTCGGCAATGTGCTGCGATACTGGTCAATATCAACATCCAGATGCAGCCACTGGTCATTCAGCGTCGCCCGGCACGGAAGAACGCTTCCGTTCTTCAGCGAGAGATCCCATTGATCCGGACCGCATTGCTCGATCGGCTCGGCGCACTTGGCCAATGCCCATTGCACCCGATCCGGCAACTCGCTTGTTCTGGTGTCGATCATGGCCCAGCACTCTCCAGCACGCCGCTGCCCGGACCCAGGTTCACCTCGAACTGGATCACCCGACGTTTGAGCGGCCGACGATCGATCGGGAAACGAGGCACGTTCTGTCGAGCCCAGGCGCACGCCACCGGATTTAAGGCATCGTCCTCTCGCATCGTGACCTTGTTGTACGTCACGATGTCGTGAAGCTGGTAAACGATCTCAATCAACGATGTGCCGGGATTCACCCGGCCGAGGCAGACCACAGGCGGGCTAATGTTCGGATGAAAAACATTGAACGGAACGAGCCAAGTAACGATCTGCAGTGGATCCGCCCGCCGCAGGTAGTCCGCGGGAAACCAGATGCCAGCAGCGAACTGATCGGCTACCACGATTTCACCTTCTCGATTTCGCACAAGCCCCTTGCAGCGGAGCTCCACCATGTATCTATCCGCTGGTTCGACTCCGGCAGGAACCAGGTTGAGAACGTCGCTCTCTTCGGCCAGGCGCATTCCTTCCTCGTGTTGCCGTCGCAGAAATCCTTCGTAGATCTTGTTTCGCATTGCACGAACCTTGCGACTTTTTTCGTCGCCCTCGCCATCAGCATACCCGGCTCCCGATCATCCTCGCCCAGAAGCCGCGAATCACAGTGCTTGCTGCGAACAATCCGCTGCGCCCGCGGGGTTTTCGCACGATGAAGAATCCTGGATCACCTCTGCGACTGCTCATGTATCACAATCGATCTCATAATGGCGGACCCTGCCCAGCGGCGTACCGATGCTGAACACATCGCCTGCTCGAAGCCCGAGGCTGCGCAATGTGCGGTGCTGGATTCGTTCTGACATCGTCGCCAGCCGCTCCACCATCTCGAAGCCGATGGGAACCATCCGGCCGCCGCACTTGGCGCACCGTAACTCGCGCAGACGGCGCTGCAGGCGAAGTACTCGCCGTCTCCATCCGCAAAGCGCACACGCCACCGCAACCACGAATGCCTGCCCCTCCACCCAGAGAGCGGGAGATCCCTCTTCGGGAACCGGGTTCCCGAGGAGCCCTAGAGCCTCACCCACGGTGATGTCCGGTGACGGAACTTCGTGACGAAGAATGCACCATGTCTCGTGGTCGAAGCGACAGTGCCCATTTCGTACGAGCTTGGTTACATAATGCTTGTGGTGCGACGCATCGATCAGAATCTGCTGGCCCACGGCCAGCCGCTCGAACTGACCTGTCAGGAGTTTCTGGCACTCGATCGCCTGGAGGGACGCGGCCAGCGCTCCAATGCTTGACGGCGCATTTGTCGGAGCGGGTGAGCTCGCCTTGCCCCCGCATGCGTAGCGCTGCTCAAGCAGCGCGTAGTCCTCGTCATGCCAGGCGCACTCCAGGCATGGTGCATCAGGGGCCGGTTTGTAGACGTTCACCCTCGCGAGCAGTCCCCCGGGCTCGACGCCGGCATCAATCCACGGCGAGCCCAGACGGAACGCTTTTTGATTGACGTCGCGTCGGGCCTCGCGCGAATCGAGGCACGCCAGAATCACGTCCGCCTCCAACCGACCAAGCGGCACGTCCTGAATCTCCTTCTGCACTGTTTCCACATGGAGCCGCGGATTGATCCGGCGTAGGGTGCGGGCCTGAATACAGACTTTTCGCTTCCCCACGGCACTTGGCGTAATATCCTGCGACCTCACGTTCTTGGCCTCGTATACGTCCGGGTCGATCAAGATGACTCGATGCAACTCGGCCATCCGACCCAAGTGCGGCACGAGGTGCGATCCGATGTTGCCGCCCGCACCTACGACAACCGCTGTCTTCTCGGCAACCCGTCTACTGGTCGCGTCGTTGTTCATTGTCCGCTTGCTGTCCATTGAGAGATCGCCTACAGGTCCTCCGGCGTCCATTGGAGGTCCGCTCCAAGCATCGAAGGTTGGTCACAAACTGCACAAGTTGGGAAACGTTCGCCCTCGTAGCCAGTCCAGCAGGGCAGTTCCTCGCTCTGATGATGAACGACGCCGCAGCGCGGACAGCGGACGATCGGCGATTGCTCGTCAATCCCCTGTTTGCATCGCGGACAAACTGTCGACCCGGCCCCCACTAGCGCCCCGATGCAAGCCGACCTCTCCGCCGAAAAGAAAAGCGACGCACCGTTACCAACACGCACCTCGTCTTTATCACGCAGGACGCGCAGGCCAAGATGCAGCGGCTGGCCGTTCACGTGGACAGCGGCATCTGCAGCCGCTGCCAACACCCAGACTTCGCTGCCGACTTCCCCAGAGCGAACGACAACGGCCCTACTACTTCCGGCGCAGCTTCCATCCTCGCTACCGGCACGGAGGGGCGATGGCCGGACGGAATCCCCCGTGAGTACGACGGTATCTCCCCCGAGCGGCACGGCCATCCAGTTCGAAGCCTCGTCGTGTATCCAGAATTGAGCCATTTTCCCGCCTCCGTGTGACTACCCTTAAGACGCCTCAACGCGCCGGCAAACTGTGCTTTCGTGTATTATGCACTGACTCTCCAGACCCTTGCCTCAACAGCGATGAATCACGGCGTCGACCATGCTCTAAGGACGTCAGGAGCAAGCCTTTGCGCGTTTTGATGGCCTCGCCGATCACGTGTGATCGTCGCTTATCACAACCGTCGCACCTTTCTTCAAGGCGAATCTTGCGCCCCCATTGCGAGTCGTCTGGATGAGGTAAGGGTTGTTCCCATTCATCTGCAGAACGCGTCGTAACCGATGGATGTGCTGGGTAACCCCGTGCCGCGTAAGCCGCTTGTTACACCTCTTCTCCAGGAACAATGTGATTTCAGCCAAACTTTTGTATCCGATCAGGTCGTCGTCGCTGTGTCCGATATCGAGGCAAATCGCCTCGACAAGGTAAGCGAGCATAGTCGACAGACGTGCGGGAGGATGGTCACCAATCGTTAACTCTGCCGTTCGAGCAAACCGACGGATCTTGATCTTCGCGACGCCCTCATGTGCTAGCCGGGCGAGAGTCTGAATCGCTCCACCGGCATGTTTGGTCATTCTTCTCCGCCCGCTCCGCAAGTCGGATGGATCGCTGACGATCGCGGCTAATTGTTCCTTTAGCAGGGTTGCTTCCAGCAGCAACCGGTCAAGTTCTTCTTCAAGCGTCGCCGCCTTGCGGGCTAACCCTCCAAGCTTGCTGAACAAGCTCTTGAAAGCTGGAAGGAACGGCAGCAGCCACACTGGCGATGGAGGCAACGGAGGGGCTTGAGTGGAGTCGCCGAACACGTTACGCCACATTCCCTTCCGACCCTTGGCGATCTCCGTCTATCGCGTGCAAGATAGCGTGGCGAAGAACCTCGATATCGACCCCCGCGCGCAGCAGTACAAGCCTTGCCTGTTCGAACTTTCCTGAGCAACAGTCCCAATAGAAGAAAAGCTCGGGAATTGGGGTGCTACAAGCGGCGAGACGGCAGACAAGATCGGCCTCGCTTTTCTCAAGCAGGACGTCTCTGCCAATCAAGGCTTCCGACAGCAAGCGCCCAAGCGAATTGAACACAGCGTCGCCCATTAGATGGCGGAGGAAGCCATCATCTTGCTGCCATCCTGCTTGAAGTGCGTGTAACGAACCTACCCGGCCAGAGGGGACCTTGGACCTGGCGGCTTTGACGCATTCCTGGAAACTCAGTGACATTCTGTGGCCTCCTTTGCGCTGGTCTACGCGGGGGAACGCGTCTTCCACCTGTACTGGGTTTCGAGAACAGGAGTCCTTTCACTCGCAACCGCAGATCTTGGCCCCCGACGGACTTCGCACGACCGGGCGTCGGATTTAACCAACAACCTCCTTGGGAGGTTAGCGGAACCTTGTCTCACGCATGAACCTGGTTGTCATTCGCGTGCCAACAATGAGCAGTTGGCGCCATACAGCCAACTACATCAACACTAACCAACAATAACCGATAATTGAGCCTTAAGCAAGAATAAAATGCATTTTTTGGCAGGAAACCTATTGACATCTAACGCATTATCGGGTATATTCCTGACAGGTTCCTAGCGTTCTAATAGATATTAGTGGAGTAGAATTGACAATGTCAGATGCGGTTAGGCCAGTGGTTGACAACTGGGACGACATTCGGTTTCACCCAGCTTCCGCCCTGAAGCACTTGCTCGCTAACATGAAGATCAGCTATCTGGAGCTAGAAAGGCGGATCGAGAGCCTGTGCGACAAATCCCCTATGAGCAAGATCGACCGGCGGAAGTTAAAGGATCTCGTCCAGCTTGTTGATGACGGACTCGACAGGGAGAAGGACGTGGCCCTCTCACTGAGACAATTAATGGCTCTTGACGCTTTTCTCTCACAACATGGAGAGGGGCTCGGTGACAAGCCAATCTTCGAGAGACCGGCGCTGCTCCGATCGATCGCGGAATGTGGGCGCGTGACGATAACCTTGGGCGCGTATCCGCATGACCCAGAGAAACGCAACGAACTGAACTTGTGGGACGTCCGCGCAATGACCGAGTTGTTCAGGGCCATGGAGAAACTCAAGCCTGGACTAGACGTTGAGTTTCAGGACCTCCGGTTTGGTCGGGAGCTGCCTTGTCGCCCTCCGTTTCTTGATGATGCTGGTCCATCGGTGATCTGCCTCGGTTCTCCCCGCGCATGCTATGCTGCCGAACTCATGCTCGCTGATATGCTGAAGCTAAAAGCGTTCACCAATGAGTCCGAACCCGGCAGTCCGCTTCGATTTATCTGGTCACCCAAAGCATCGCGTCCGCACCCCAGCGCGTTCCGCGGAGAGGCAAAGGACATTGCAGGCCTTGACAAGAAACTAGCCAAGGACATTGCGGCCGACCGCACATGGGGCGCCATCCAGATCGCGGACAAACTATTCCCGGTCCATGGCAGCCCGAAGGGCGCGGAGTTGACTACATCCCACGGGATCGTCATAACACAACGGCGGCCATCGGGACGGATTTGGGCGGTGATTGCAGGTGCATCGGGACCGGCGACTCACGCTTGCGCAAAAGCTGTCGAGGAGAACCTGACCGAACCGTCTCCGGAAGGAAAGCGGAACGACACGCGTGCCCGCTGGAACATCGTCGAGTGCACGATTCAGCAGGATGCTAACCTGCTCGGTGATCCGCGTCGTGTAATATCACATAGAGTCGTGGAACATGGCATGTTCTGATGGGCAACGTGTGTCACAAGCGGGAATCCCTATGCGCCCTGTGGATGAGAAAGGCCGTCGGAAAGTCAGCTGGCGCCGCGTGGACGGCCGCCGGATTGCGGGAGCGAATGACGAGGGAGTCCCCGTGTTGCCCAGGATCGAATCATCGAGCGGTTCGGATCGAAGATCCGACCGGAGTTGCGCACAGGGGCGGCAGCATGGAGGAGCTGATCGCGTGGTTTTACGGCTTGCGGGGAGGCGGCAGAACGGCTTGAACGCTCGGAGGAAATAGCCAATGGGGCGGTCGGTGCCGCCGAGGGCTGAGTTAGCAGAGGGAGCTGTTTTTTTGCAGAAAGAGACGCTCGCACGCTAGATCTTGATGGGCGTCATTTGTGCGCCAAGGAGTCCGACAAGGGCCTGTATTTCGAGGCCGAGGTCGGCGGCGAAACTGAGGTAGCTACCGTCCAGAAGGACGGACCCGTGGCGTTCGTGTTTTTGGTGCCGAACCGGCTGATACGCGCCTTGGACCGGGCCGTGAGAAAGGACTTGCTATGAGAATCATGTTGCGATGGGGCGTCGGGCTGGTTGTGACAATGCATCTTGCCAGCAACGTCGACGCAGGGAATCTGCTGTCCAACGGCGACTTTGAGACAGGTGATCTTAGTTCGTGGCGTACCGCCTGGCTGCCGGACCAATCCGGTGCCCTTGTGACCGCAACAGCCGCGCGTGGCAGCGGGCAAGGCTTGTGGATCTACACCGCGAATAGTTATGCAGGCGTTGCGTTCGCTTCAGTCTATCAGGAGTTCCCCGCGGAGGCCGGAAACGTATTCGTGGCGAGTGCATACATTCGAACGCCTGCGCCCGGACAATGGGTGGACTGGGTATCCGGGTCGTACGCGTGCGTTCGTGTTCTGTTCATGGCGACAAACGGCACCACGCTCGCTTCCTACGACAGCCCGTGCCTGATGACGGGGAACACTCCCTACGGTAACCCCTACCAAGTGACGACACAGCCCGCGCCAGCGGGAACCGCGCATGTCCGTTTCGTTTGTTATCTCTATGAGCTGGCAGGCGACGCGCGGCAAAGTATCGCCAATTTCGACGACTGTAACCTTGAACTACTAGATGTGACGCCACCGAGGATTTCTCTCAGTCCGCTGGCCCTGGGTTTTGGCTTTGATCTCAAGTCTCTCACGTTCAACATCGAGAACACCGGCAGCGGCACACTGAGCTGGAGCGTGACGGCCGACACCGATTGGATCACGGTGACCCCCAACAGCGGAACCACCACGACGGAACTCGATACGATCACGGTCACCGTCGAGCGTGCTGGCCTGAAATTGCCCCGCTATAACGGCGTGATCACCGTCAACTCGAACGGTGGTGCCGCGAGCGTTGACGCATACATGGAAACCACGCCTCCGTACAGCGTGCCGCAGCAACCCTCCATCGTTACGACGGATGGCTATAGGCTTATGGTCCAGCGACGACTGCCGGACGCCACTCTCGCTTCTGTTCAGCCATACACAATCAAGGGAACAGCTTGGTCGCCGGCGGGCATCGGCACGACGACTGAATACTATATTCGTCGCGACGCCTTTGCAGATTGGTACCGCTTGGACATTCAGATGCTCAAGGCGATGCACGCGAATACAGTTTATACCTTTCTTGACTTCGGGACGGACCCCTCGATGCTTGGAATCGGCCTGGAGATTCTGGACTATTGCTACTACAACGGCATCATGGTGATCATGACCGTCGATGAGAACGGGTCG
The DNA here is from genome assembly GCA_020056715.1 of Phycisphaerae bacterium. Taxonomy (GTDB): domain Bacteria; phylum Planctomycetota; class Phycisphaerae; order UBA1845; family UBA1845; genus SBAX01. The sequence goes on from JAGVHG010000183.1 coordinate 37,461, forward strand.
GACAACACGGAGAATATCACTCAGGTGGTAACTGCCTACAAGAACCACCCAGCCTTGCTGATGTGGGCGCTGGGTAACGAATGGAACCTCTGGCGCCCAGACCGGCCTTACTATTACAACCGATATGGTACGCTGACTGAGGCGGCGCTTGCCATGCAGAGCAACGCACTGCTGACTCAGTCTCTCGACGCAAATCATCCGGTCTGCTCGATTCTGGGAGAAATCAACTATCCAACCCAGGCGCAGATCGATCACATCGTCAGCAATGTCTGCACCGCCGTGGATGTCTGGGGGGCGAACATCTTCCGGGGGCCGGAGTTCTACGGGCTGTTTGCGGAATGGGAGGCTATCTCGACGAAGCCACTGTTCCTCTCGGAATTCGGCACCGACGCCTTTCATACCACAACTTGGTGGCCACCGGTTGGCTTTGAGGACGAGGCCATGCAGGCCGCATTCGATCATTCACTTTGGGGCGATCTGACGCGTGAACTGTCCGCCTGCAACCCCGCCCGCGTTTGCCTGGGCGGGACTGTGTTCGAGTGGAACGATGAGTGGTGGAAATCAAACACGGGGACTCCATACGTACACGAACCGGATGGCTACGAGACGACGTGGAATCCTATCGCGCATCCCGACGGCTTTGCGAATGAGGAGTGGTTCGGCATTGTCAGCGTCGAACGCCGCCAAAGAGAAGCCTACTTTACGCTGGCTGCGGACTTCGGGGTCGACCTAGACGATTTCGCGGTCATTGCCGGGTGCATGGGCGGGCCAGGCGTCACTTCGCCACCCGGCTGTACCTCGGCCAATTTCGACAGCGCCGACTTCGAGTGCGACAACGATGTTGATCTAGCGGACTTGGCGATTCTTCAGCGGATGTTCACTGGCAGCGACGGCTGATCAGGAAAGTAGCCTTGATCCCACACGAATTGGACGAGATCGTGCCTCAGAGATCTTTGCCGTGCCCTGAGGACTTTGCTTCGAGTTACGCGGCAAGCAGGGTAGGAATCAACGGTCTAGGAGGAATAGGTATCATGAACTTGCGAATCGTACTACTCACAGACGATCAGACAGTGCGACGCTCAACTCACTCAGCTGGACATCGTGGCCGCCCTTGGCGGCACGCCGCGAGACCGAGAGGTGGCAGAACCTCCGGGTAGCCAACCCGACGGTCGAAAATCGACATCGGATCGCGACGATGTGCGGCTCGCGCAGCTGGTCGTCGTGGTTTCACGGTTCGTCGGAGCGCCGTCTGAACCGGGTTCTCGGACCTAAAGAGCGGATTGCGTGCCAAGTAGAGGTTACTGAATTCTTGTTTCTGAATCGCCACCGCTTGGCGGCTGACCCACTCAGCGACCCATACTCAGCACTACATGGAAGCCGACGTTGTCGCCCCCCTGATCGATGCGCTTTCCGTTGCCGTCTGAGATGCCGAATATGTATTCTGGACCTCCGCCGGTCCAGGAGTCCACAGCGTTCCCCGCCCCTGGGCCCCTGGTAGGTGCATCCCGAATCACGGGTGCATCCCATCCTGGGTGGCGCGATTGAATTAATACAGTTACGCTTCTTGTGTACGACGAGAGCGAGTGCTTTCGTGGATGAGTTGAGGAATACA
>JAGVHG010000026.1 GCA_020056715.1 Phycisphaerae bacterium
CGGGATGTGCGTGAAGACGTGTACTGGCGGGACCAACGACGGCCAGCCGTGTATCAACACCACGCACTGTCCGGGCATCGGCGCCTCGTGCGGCACTCCTTTGTGCCGCGACCGTTGCGGACGATGTACGCAGTAGTGCGCCCGCTCACACGACGCCGTGTCTGAAAACTCCCTCTCCATTCCAGGGAGAGGTGTTCTTTACGCAAGCACGGATTCGTAGGCTTCGCGGATCGCCGTTTCGGTTATGTCGCCGCGGACGACCGGACGGCCGATACCTTCCAACAAGACGAACTGCGGCGAGCCGCCGCGAGCCTTCTTGTCGTTGCGCATGGCGGCAAGGATTCGATCGGACTCGATCGGGTCCTCCAATCGAGTTGGAAGACTAAAGCGAATGAGCAACCGCTCCACTCGTTCCACGCTCGCGGAGTCGAGCATTCCTAGTCGACGCGACAGTCGACAGGCTGCGACGAGTCCCAATGAAACGCACTCACCGTGTCGCAGGGTGAACCCGCAACATTCCTCGATCGCGTGGCCAATGGTGTGCCCAAGGTTCAGCAACGCACGCAGACCCGTTTGTTCGGTCGTGTCGCGGGCCACGATGTCGGCCTTGATGCGGATATTTTCCTCGATCAATTTCATCGTCACCGGCCCATCGAGGGCGAGAATTGGATCGACGTTGGCCTCATGCCATTCGAGGAAGTCCACCGACGAGATCAGGGCGTGTTTGATGGACTCGGCCATCGCGGAGCAGAGGTCACGGCGCGGCAGCGTCGTCAAACATGCCGGGTCGATGGCGATGAGGAATGGTTGATGGAATGCCCCGACCAGGTTCTTGCCGCCGGGGATGTTGATAGCGTTTTTGCCGCCGATGGCGGCGTCGATGTCGGCCTCCAGCGTTGTTGGGCAGATGACCAGGCGCACGCCGCGCATCCAGGTCGCGGCCACAAACCCGGCAAGGTCGCTCACGACTCCGCCGCCGAGGGCGACGATCACAGCGTCGCGCCCGACGTGCTGATCGGCGAGAAACTGAAATAGTTCGCCCGCGGCCGCCCAGCTCTTGGAAGTTTCGCCGGCTGGGATCGCCCACTCACACGCGGCTTCCGCTCCGCCCTGCCGCAGGGCCTGCTTCGTCCGCTCGCCGTACAACGGCCAGACGTTCGTGTCTGAGATGAGCACCACCCGCAACGGTGAACCACCCGGCATCGAGCGACGAATAAGCGAACCCAATTCTTCGAGAATATTAACTTCGACTGTAACATCGACGGGTTGATCTGCGAACACATACCGCAAGCTGTTCATCACCGGCATTCTATCGGAATCGGTATATGACGGCGAACTGATTACGAGAGTGTGACAGGCTTCGTGGATATGAATTACATGTAATCTATTCAATAATATGATCTTATGTAAATATAAACGAACTGGACGTACTTCAGGCCGTACGAACTATGCGGATTATTGCGTATTGACGTTTTTCTGGGACTGGATTACAATCCCCACCATGAGCGGAGCCACGATTAGCAGACCTACCCGATTGTCGCCGAAGGCCAGTTCGAATGGCAAACCGCCGAAAACTTTTCGCTCGGCAGTGAACTATTTGGACTCTCTCACGAATTACGAGCGAGTTCTCGGTCCTCAGTATACTTCGGCGAACTTCGGCCTGAGCCGGATGAACCGGATTCTGAGTGCCCTTGGAAATCCGCATCGTTCTTTTAGGACAGCGCACGTCGCGGGCACCAAGGGCAAGGGTAGCACGGCCACGATGTTGGCGGAGATGCTTCGTGGATGCGGGCTGAAGGTAGGGTTATACACTTCGCCGCACTTACTCGACATCCGCGAGCGGATCGTGGTCGATGGTGACAAGATTTCGGAGTCTTTGTTTGCGAAGGCGGTCTGGGGGGTGGCTCGCGTTACGGCGAAGGCTAAGGTTGCGGAGCCGACCTACTTCGAGGTGCTGACCGCGGCGGCGTTCAAGTATTTCGCGGATGAAGAGGTGGATATCGCCGTGGTGGAGACGGGCCTTGGCGGTCGTCTCGACGCGACGAACGTGATCGCGCCGGAAGTCGTGGGGATCACCAGCATCAGCTTCGACCACGTGGCCCAGCTTGGGCCGACTCTGGAGTCCATCGCGAGGGAGAAGGCGGGGATCATCAAGAAAGGCGTGACGGTCATCAGCGCTCCGCAGCGTCCGAACGTGAGAGAAGTTCTGCGCGAAGCGGCGGAGGCGGCGTCGGCGTCGTTGAAGTTCGCCGACGAAGAAGTGGAGTTCAGCTATCGGTTCGAGTTTTCGCGGGATTCGGGTCGGCACGCACGAATTTGCCTGACCACGGCGACGAGCAAGTTCGAGCACCTTCACGTGCCGTTGCTGGGCGAGCATCAGGCGGCCAACTGCAGCGTGGCGCTGCGGATGTTGGACGTGCTCAAGCAGCGCGGGCTGCCGATCGACGATCAGCAAGCGATGGCCGGACTGGGCAATGTGAATCTGCCGGGGCGGATGCAGATGCTCTGCGAAAATCCGCGAATCCTGATCGATGGGGCGCACAACGCGGCGAGCATAGACGCGCTGATGCGGGCGATCGGGCAGAACATCACCTATGATTCCATGGTGGTGATCTTCGCGTGCCACAAGGATAAAGACATTTCGGGGATGATCCGCCGCATCCAGTTGGGAGCGGATAAGATCATTTTCACCAGCACGGGATCGCCGCGGTCGGCGGAGGCTTCGGAGTTGGCGGCGCAATACATGGAACACTCGGGGAAGATGGCGCAGGTGGCGGCGAACCTCGAGGAGGCGATGCACATCGCGCTGGGGGCGGTGACGCGCGAGGACTTGATCTGCATCACGGGTTCGTTTTACCTTGTGGCCGAGGCGATGCGGAAGTACAGCGCCAAGAAGTTGCAACGGTCCACCCTGTAATCTCTCCGAACGAGATAGCGAGATTAGTGTTGGATTCGACCTCGGCACGGTCTTACGGGGCCACGTATCGCGATAGGCAAGTTCGACTGGATGAGACGGTCGATTGGCCCGAGGGATTGAAGCTCGTCGTCACCCCCGCGTATCCGCCACCCGGCGGGACGCCAATCAACGGGCACGTCATCATTGTGGGGTTCGGGCTGGCCGGTCGATACGTCGCTGATCTACTAGATAGCGCCGGCATGACGTACACCATCATCGAGAGAAACCCGGACACTGTGGAAACTCAAAGGGCGTTGGGGCGTCGGGTGGTCGCGGGCGACGCCTCGGACGCGCAAACGCTTAGCGAAGCGGATTTGGACAGGGCGTCGATCTTGGCGCTGACTATCCCGGATGAAGATGCGGTGCTGGAAGCGACCTCCCTGGCCCGTCGTCTTCGGCCTGAAATCTACATCATCGCGCGAACCAACTATTCGTCCAAAGGGATGGAGGCGTCGCACCTTGGAGCGGATGACGTGATCATGGGCGAGCAGGCCGTCGCGTTGCAGTTCTACGACAGGTTGAGCCGCCGTTTGTGGCGGATTCCGGGGAAAACGGTCTGACTTAGGATTGATGGACGCCCGCTTTGACGTTCCCATAATAGGGAAACTGTTTTGCGGTTTCACATTGCAGGGACTAGCTGCGCTTGATGTTTCCACCAAATCACTAACGGGGAAGCCGCCCGCGGCATCTCATACGCGGGTGCATCCCATCCTGGGTGGCGCGATTGAATTAATACAGTTACGCTTCTTGTGTACGACGAGAGCGAGTGCTTTCGTGGATGAGTTGAGGAATACA
>JAGVHG010000176.1 GCA_020056715.1 Phycisphaerae bacterium
CGGCGGGGTACGGTTCACGTCAACAAACACACGTAGAAGATACGCTCCAATCATTCCCTGTGCGACCACCCGCCCCGGACGCTCTTCGAACAAACGCTCTGGGGCCGCAAGAACGCGTACTACGTCTTCTTCGGCGATCTCCCGGATCGACATTCGCCAAGCCGCGTGCTCCGTGATGATTGCGTTGCGTAAATCCATCAGTTCACTATGATCTCGTAGGAACCTTGTTTGAACACAACACTCTCCCGTTTAAGACGGATCCTGCCGAGTCGCTTTCGTCGCCTCAGTTCTCCTGCAACGTTTCCGGCTTCGGCGGGGCGATGGGATCGAGCTTATCGGGATTGATGTTCAGCGTTTTCACCGCGTCGGCGAGTTTGGCCCTGTCGAACTTGCCGATTCGGGATAGCTCTTGCAGAGCGGCCAGGGCCGTGTAGCGGGCGTCGATCTCGAAGTAGTCGCGCAGCTCGGCGCGGGCTTCGCTTCGCCCGAAGCCGTCGGTGCCCAAGGGACGCAACCCGCCGGGGACCCAACGGGCGATCTGGTCGGGCACGGACTTTATGTAGTCGCCGGTTGCAACTACCGGAAACGGCTCATCGGCCAACACCTGGGTGACGTAGGGGACGCGGGCGGGTTGATCCGGATGGAGCAGGTTCCAACGCTCGCAGGCCAGGGCCTCTCGGCGGAGCAGCAGATAGCTCGTCGCGCTCCACACGTCCGCGGCCACGCCGAAGCGTTCGTCGAGAAGCGACTGGGCCGCGATCGCTTCACGCAGGATCGCACCGCTGCCGAACAGATGCACTCGCGGTTTATTGCCGGGATTCTTCGCGGCGCTGAACTTGTACAATCCCTTGAGGATTCCTTCTTCCACACCGTCGGGCATCGGCGGATGAATGTACGGTTCGTTTTGTACGGTCAGGTAATAAAACACCGGTTCGCGGACCTGGTACATCCGGCGGATGCCGTCGCGAACGATGGTGGCGATCTCGTAGGAAAACGCCGGGTCGTAGGCGATCACGTTGGGGATGGTGCTCGCCAGGATGTGACTGTGCCCGTCCTGATGTTGCAGTCCCTCGCCTGCCAGCGTTGTTCGTCCCGACGTGCATCCCAGCAGGAAGCCCCGACACCTCGCGTCACCGCAGGCCCAGGCCATGTCGCCGATCCGCTGGAACCCGAACATAGAGTAGAAGAAGAAGAACGGGATGGTGTTGATGCCGTGGGTGACGTTGGCCGTGCCCGCTGCGGCGAATGATGCCATGGCACCGGCCTCGTTGATCCCTTCTTCGAGAATCTGACCGTCCTTGCTCTCCCGATAGTACAGCAGCAGATGCGAATCGACCGGCTCGTAACGCTGGCCACAGTGAGCATAGATGCCGTACTTGCGGAACAAGGCGTCCATGCCGAAGGTTCGAGCTTCGTCCGGGATGATCGGTACGATCAACGGCCCCAACGCCGGGTCATCCATCAACCGCGCAAGCAAGCGGACCATGACCATGGTGGTGGCCGCCTCGCGGTCACCGGTGCCGCTGAAGAACTCGGTAAAGATTTCGGGCTTGGGCGGCTCCAGCGGCGCCGCCCGAACCCGCCGCCGAGGGATGAATCCACCGAGCGCCTGACGGTGCTCCATCATGTACTGCACTTCGACGCTGTCCTTCGCCGGGCGGAAGAAGGGGGCTTCATCCAACTTATCGTCGGGGATGGGGATGTCGAAGCGGTCGCGGAAGGAGCGTAGCTCCTCCTCGTCGAGCTTCTTTTGCTGATGGGTGATGTTGCGTCCTTCGCCGGCCTCACCCAATCCGTAGCCCTTGATGGTCCGCGCGAAGATGACCGTCGGCCGGCTTTCGTGCTCAACCGCCTCCTTGAATGCCGCGTAGACCTTGGCCGGGTCGTGCCCGCCAAGCCGCAACTCTTTAATCTGTTCGTCGCTGAGGTGCTCGACCAGTTTGAGCAACCCGGGGCTCTTCCCGAAGAACTTCTCCCGCGCATACGCCCCGGATTCGACGGAGTATTTCTGCCGTTCGCCGTCGATGGTTTCGCTCATCCGCTGGGCGAGCAGTCCATCGGGGTCGGCGGCGAACAGCGGGTCCCAATCGTCGCCAAACAGAACCTTGATGACGTTCCAGCCGGCACCCAGGAAGGCGCCTTCGAGTTCTTGGATGATGTTGCCGTTCCCGCGCACCGGACCGTCGAGCCGTTGCAAGTTGCAGTTGACCACGAAGATGAGGTTGTTCAACTCTTCGCGCGAGGCCAGGGTGATCGCCCCGAGCGCCTCGGGTTCGTCCATCTCGCCGTCGCCCAGGAACGCCCACACGTGCGACCCGGACGTATCCTTCAGGCCGCGATCTTGCAGGTAGCGATTGAACCTCGCCTGATAGATCGCCGTGATCGGCGACAACCCCATTGACACCGTGGGGAACTCCCAGAAATCCGGCATCAGCCAGGGATGCGGATAGGAGGACAGCCCGCCGCCCGGTTGCAGCTCGCGGCGAAAGTTCTCAAGCTGCCGCGTGGTCAAGCGCCTCAACAAATAGGCCCGCGAGTAAATGCCCGGAGCGCAGTGTCCTTGGAAGTAAATCTGATCGCCCACTTGCTCCGGCGTGTTCCCGCGGAAGAAGTGCTCGAATCCGACCTCGAGGAGCGTCGCGGCCGATGCGAAGGTGGAGATGTGGCCGCCGATTCCCGGCGATCGCCGGTTGGCCCGAACGACCATGGCCATCGCGTTCCAACGAATGAGGCTCTTGATCCGCCGCTCGATGGCCCGGTCGCCGGGGTACGTCGGCTGCCGCTCCACGGGGATGGTGTTGATGAACGGCGTGTTAGCGAGGAAGGGGGCGACGATGTCGTTGCGCTGCCCCCATTCGATCAACCGCTGCAGCAAAAACCTCGCCCGCTCGCGTCCCGCCCCTTGCGCAACGGACTTTAGCGAGTCGATCCACTCCTGGGTTTCGGTTCGGTCGTGGTCTTGGATCGGCGGTCCGCCCATGCCTTCCAGCATAACTCGGCGCGCCGTCGTACGCTATCGGCCACGGCTCGGGCTTCGCTCATTCTCGGTCCAACGATATCAAGTCCGTCAGTTAGCGGGCATCGCCGAGGAAAAACTTCTTTCGTTTTCACATTTGGCCGACGGCTTTGCGTATCTTAGAGTTCATTTGTCCTGATCGCGGACTCCTCGCGGCGGACTATATCACGATGAGTCACCGACTGCGGAGATGAAGTCAAGCGTGGCAGGTATGTGACGCAGCGACCGGAGAAGCGTAGTTGTTGAATTAACCACGGTCGGGCACGTCCCAAAACGACAAATGACGGACACCCTCACGGGGTGGGGTATCGGGTCGATCGATACGATCGAGCATCTTCGATCGCGTGCTTTCCGAAGGGGAAAGAACGCAGACCGGCCGGAGGCGCTTCACGTGCCTCCGGCCGGTGTTTTTTTGGGACAACGCGATTTAGACCAAGACGAGACGCGGGACTCTTTGCCCAAGCGAGCGGCGACTGGAATGAAATCCGCCCAAGGCGTCGACTAACGCCGCCGCGTCGTGAACGCAAAAATGGTTTGCGAGCACCATGGAGTGGTCCTTGTTGTGTAATTACACCAGCTTCCGAGCGATTTCCTCGTCGAGTATTTCGCGCACGGTCAGGGGCACGATTACCTTTCCGCTTTTGCGGAAAAACGCGCCGATTTCGGCGAGCGCGTCCGACGTGTAGTCGAACGAGACGAGGAACCCCTTGGTACGGTCGTGTCGGGTCATGATTGCCTGGAAGCTATCCACGTCGGGGCGGCCGAGCTTGTCCTTCTGCTTGACCTGGATTGGATACCACGCGTCCATGAAATCCAGCTCGCCCGCTTCAGTGCCTGTCCGTTCGGGAAGCGCCCGAACCGGATAAATCCGCCCGTCGATGCCCATGTCGCCGACCTTGGTCTTATTGGGAATCCCGCCCAGCGCGATGACGGCCCAGCCTTCGAACTCGAAAGGCGGTATCTTGCGAAGCTGTTCTTCGCTCCAAGGTAGATCCCGGACCAAGAAACCGCGTCCCGCCCGCCAATACGCCTCGCCCTCGCGCAGCTTACAAACATCGCGTAGGCGCTTGGCCATCACCCGACAGGCCGTCGGCGAAATGTCGATCCCGATCCACTGGCGATCGAGGTTCTGCGCTGCAACGAGCGCAGTCCCACAGCCGCAGAAAGCGTCGAGGATAATATCGTTGGGGTTGCTACTGGCGTTGATGATGCGGTCGAGCAGCGAGAGCGGCTTCTGCGTCGGATACCCAAGGCGTTCACGGGCCATGGGATTGAGCGCTTGTATTTGAAATACGTCCGTGGGTAGCTTGTCTATGTCATTAGCGGCAATTCGTGCGCCAGCGGCATTCTGTGCGCGCTTGAGAGATTTTTCGGTCCTCGGTTCTCTGATTGAATCTGAGTTGAAAGTAAACGTATTGGAGTTTGTATAAAATAGAATGACATCGTGTTTGCGAGCAAATCGCTGCTTGGATGCCCCCCCCGTTTGATATACCCAGACAATCTCGTTTTGAAAGTAGTTCTCCCCGAAAATCTGATCGAGCATGACCTTGACGTAGTGGCTGGCGTGCCAGTCACAGTGGTAGTAGAAGCTGCCGGTTTTCTTGAGGACGCGGGCCAGTTCGACGCATCGCGGTCGCATGTAGTCGATATAAGCCCGCGTCGACTCGTGCCGGTCCTCGAAGGCCCGCTTCTCCTTGGTCTCGCCCCAGAAGACCTCGTAGTTGCGGTTGCTGTTGAACGGCGGGTCGATGTAGATGAGGTCGACGCAGCCCTCCGGCAGCTTGCGAAGCTGGTCGAGGCAATCGCCGCAGTAGACGATGCGCGTGTCGATCAACGACGACCGGCGTTGTCTCTGAGCCGGCGGACGCGCAAGCACCGCGGATTCGTGCATTCGGGCACCTTTCCGTTTCGATCTAACCGTCCCCGTCTTTTTCGGTGAACGCCGTGTCCTCTTCGCAGGCTTCGGCTTCCGGGGCATGGTGAGAGATTAGGACGTTCGCGTCCGCGCGTCAACGTGCCCGGGGTCGATCGATTGCGGCCTTGCGGCCTAATCGGGCTCGGGCGGGGGTTCTTCCGGGCGGGCTTCTCGGTCGCCATCCTTTTCGGCGTCGGGTGGAGGGGCCGGCTTCTCCAGCATGTCCGCGACACGCTGTTGGATGAGGGCCGGTCGCATCTTCTCCGACTCCGACAGCCGCGATCGGAGTTCACTCAACCTGGACTCCAGTTCACGTACCTCCATCTGCCGGCGCTCATTTTGACAATCGAACGCCTTGCCGACCAGGCCGTCCAAGTGCTCGCGGTTCCGCCGTTTCCCCTCGTCGTTTTTGGCGCTGCGAAAGCGTGCGATCGTCTGCTGGATCTCGAACTCGAGCTGTCGTTCGCGGACCATCAACGTCCCGCGCTGCGGGTCGGTCCGCATCGCTTCCATAATCTGTCGCATTTGCGGCGCGATCCGTGTCATTCTCCGGGTGTATCGGGGTTCGTCACGGCCTTTGAGCCGCTGCTGCTCCACATACAACCGCGGGAAGTGCTCTTCCATGAACCGCTCGATCTGGCGGCGTTCGGGCTCGGGCAGATCGCTCCACGGTCGAGGACGATCCGCGGGTCTCCCGAACTCCGGTCCGCCCGGACGGCCATGACCGGTGCGAGATTCCAATCTCGCACCAGATTGGCGCCCCGGCGGAGTCGGCTCCTCGGCTTGCGCAGGCCGTATCCCCTCCGGTGGACGAGGTCGCGAAGGCGGTCCCGGTTGGGCATACGCCGCCGCGCAACTCAACACCACGACGAGTACACCGAGCCAAGCAAACTTCGACCACATTGTTATTAGACGGTTCCCTTTTGTATCCATGACCTTAACTCCCACCTTCGACCTC
>JAGVHG010000021.1 GCA_020056715.1 Phycisphaerae bacterium
ATCTCCCCCGTGGGGGGAGATGGGTTTCAGGACGCACTCTTATACGGGCTTGCCTCATGGTTGTACGTTTCCGCGAGGGACAATTTTTCCCGACTTGTTGTACCCGTCTACTGCCTCGCGGTCGCGGCTTTGTGGCGCAGCGACGCGTCGACTTCGCTAGCTTACCACGCTGCCGGGTTCGATATCCGACTCTGGCGACAGGACGATCACCCTGCTGCGATCGGCGTTGGAGGCGGCCAGCAGCATCCCCTGGCTCTCTTGCCCGCGCATCATCCGTGGGGCGAGGTTGGCGACGAGAATGATGTTGCGGCCCACCAGTTGCTCGGCCGTGTAATACCCCCGCAAACCGGCGACGATCTGACGCTGCTCGTTGCCCAGGTCCACTTTCAGCACTAAGAGCTTGTCGGCGTTGGGATGGTCGGCGGCCTCTAGGACTCGTCCGACCCGGAGCTTTACCTTCGCGAAGTCGTCGAAGGTGATGGTGTCCGTTTTCACGGGCGACGGTTCGTCGGACATTCTCAACTCCAGGGGAAGGCTAGGAGCACCGGCGGCGCTCACGTCCCCGTTGGTGCAGGCGCTGCCGTCGTCGCAGGGACCACTGTTGTCGAGGAAGCGGCAGCCCTGCATCAGGTCGCATAAGTCATCAGCGCTGATGTTGCTGTCGTTGTAGCTTACCGCCGCAGAGGTTTTCGTGGTGACAGCCGGCGTCCGGATCGCAGGTATCAGTTGTGCACCTGTCGTCGTCGTTGCAGTTCAGGGTCGTCCCCTGCCGACAGAACCCCCCAGAGCAGGTCTCCGCTCCGTTACAGACATCATCGTCGTTGCAATCGCTATTTTGTGTGCACCCAACGCAGTCGGTATCGTTGCTAACGTCGCACCCCAACGGGCAGCAACCGTCCGAGTTGATACAGCTCGTAGTGACAGCATCCTCGCACACGTTGCTGGTCCCCGTGCAATGATCGGCCGGGTCATCGTCGCAATCGCCGCCCTGCGAGACGCCCGTACAGGGCGTCGCCGCCGACTTGAAGCCGTTGTCCGTGCAGAATCCAAAGGCGGTGCAGGTGTCCTGAACCTCGCACTCCGTGCCGGCGACACCGCACGGCGCACCCTCCGCCTTGCGCGGGTTCGAGCACTGGCCCGTCCCCGTGTTGCAGGTCCCAGCGTTGCGGCAAACGTCGAGGGGCGTACAGACGACGAGGTCCGAGCCGGTACAGGTTCCCGACTGGCATGTGTCGGTCTGAGTGCAGGCGTTACCGTCGCTGCAGGAGTTGGTGTCGTCGTTGTTGTTCTGGCAGAGCCCGGACACGCAAGCATCGTCCGTGCATACGTTGCTGTCATCGCAATCGGCGTTGGTCGCGCATTGCCGAACCGTAATTTTCACGTAGTCGGTGTTGATGAACTTACTACCCGCCGTATTAGCGACGAGTACCGTTACTTTGTCGTCGGCGTCGATGAAATCAGTCGGCGTCAAGGTCGTGAAAGTGAGTGTCGCGTCGGTAATACTGGTAGTGCTCTGTAAAGTATCAGTATACGACCCTGCGGTGTTATTCCAAAGAAAAAGCTTGACCGTACCACCGGTCGAGGTGTTGCCCTCCCAATCGATTGTCAGATCCAATAGCGTTGCCGAGTCCTCGCTAACCGTGAAAACGAAACGGGTTAATGCCTTGGTAGCCGTGCCGCCCGAGGTTTGCCAAGAATCATCCGATGTCGCGACGGCCGTGTAATCCGCCGCTACGAACACGCCGGTCGGAACCGTGTTCGTCGCCGGCGGGAGCGTGCTGCCCCCTCCCTTGAACGCCGTGTTCGTCGTTCCCGCTCCGCTACTGAAATCATAAACTTGCCCTTGCGCCTGGGCGCTGGAACATACGCCGAGAGCCAGCAGGAACGCCGCAGCGCATAGACCTTGGTGGCGCGATGCAACGGCCGCGAAGCGTCGCGAGCCATGCGCGTACGTAAGTGCGCCCTGCGCATGGGTCGGCTGCGTCTCAACCGCCCCATGATGCCGATCACGTCCAGCAGTCTCCGAGGTAGAAAGTCGATCGCGACGAGTACTGCGCTGTTCCATGAAATAGGTTTGCACGTTGACCATCTCCCAAAAAAGACCCGGTTAGCCCTTGCTCATTCTCTAATCGCCCCAGAATTTGTCGGGGCTGTTCGCGCCGTCGGACGTATCACAGCGACCCACATCCCGGTTCGCGACTTATGAGGTACCCGGTATTCTACCAGAGTGCAACCCCCCAAGTCCAGCCGCAATAAGCGATAAAATAAGCCCACGCCTGCCGTGGCGTGCTTGGGATCCGTCTTCCCCAATGGCTTTGTAGGGCCATTGGCGAGGGCTGAGTCCCCAGCGCAGCTATTATGGGCACCTTGGAACGTGGGTACCACGTAAGCTCGCACCCTTCACGGCTCAGGGCGGCGCCTGGGGCCGCAATAATCCTCCGGCGGCGCCAAAAATGTCACACCCCGGCGAGCACGGGGGTACATGAAGTCACTGCTTGCGAGCAGTGCCACCCTGGGTGGCGGCGGTGGTGTCCGCTTTTCTAGGACTTTCCGCAAGGTGAGCTTGGGGATTGGGGTTTAGGGTTTAGGTAATAGACCCCAACCCCCATCGCCGACTGTTAATGGCCGATCACCGCAGGCGGCGTTCCTCACATCGGCTGTTGGGGCGAGAAGGCCTTGACCATTCGCTCGATCGCCTTGAAAGGCACGTTGATGTCCACGCGAGCAGGCTCACCTGACAGCGATACGGAGATGGCCACCGGCGGGCCGGGAGGCATCGGCTCCATCTTGGGCATTCCGATCATCGGGCCGATCATCGGAAGGACGCCGACGGGGTCGATCAACAACACAGCATTTCGCTTCGCGGGTAGAGCAGCCATCGCCTCGGCGACGACTTTGTTAGCGGCCAGGGACTTCTCTACCTTGCCGGAAAAGATACGCTGGGCGTCCTGATCGCTGCCCATGCAGTAACGAACACGACTGCCGACGATGCCGAGGCTAAAGCGGGTGTTCTCGCCCATCATCTGGGCGGCCTGAGCCGCAGTGGGATTGGTGGTGTCGAACTTCACCGCGAACTGCTCGACCGTGGCGTCAGCGATCTTCTTGGGGCCTAGGGCCTCATAAGACGCACCGCCGTTGAAACTCTTGGTGAACGCGTTGACCTTGGTCATGGTCTTTTTGGAAAGATCGAAGATGCCCTGGGTGTCGTCGCCGAGATAGTCGCCGGAGATCTTCATGCCGGAGGGCGAGAGGGCGATGACGGAATTCCAACCCTCGACTTTGCGGTACAAGTCACGGGAGATTTGAACGGCTTCCTTGGCGGAATCGGCGATCGGGGCCGTCGCCGCTGGGTTATTCGCTCCGCCCGTCGGAGGAGCACCCGGGGCCGCGGCAGCGCCGGGCGGCGGGGCGGTCGCTGCCGACATCTTGTCAAAGAAATAATCCGTAAATTGCGATTCTCCGCCGGGGAAATGGCACCCTATGGCCAGGAAGTAGGGCTGGTCCTCGATGTCGGTCATCGGGGAAACGGAAGCGGGCTTCTGCTTGGCCAGGTAGCTCTTGATGGCCCCGTCCTTGTAGCCGCTGGCGAGAGTGATGTTGGCGGCGGTTTCGGTGAGGCCCACGGTGATGTCAAGGTATGCTACCTGCTCGACGAAATTCTTGAGGCCGTCGAAGAGTCCGGTGAAGAGACCGGTCATGGCCATGGGATCGCCGCCAGCTTGCTGACCGGCCATCATGGCGATCATCGGCGCCATCTGCGCACCCTGGGCGATTTGCGCCAGGACCATCGGACGAATGGGATCGAAGTTCAGGTGAATCAGAGCGTCGCGATTGGTCAGTAAGTCCATCCGCGTCTTGAACTCGTCAGCGAGCGTCTTGCCCTCTTTGGTCGCTAAGGCGAGGCCTTCCTTGCTCTCGCTGGCGATCACATAGCCGCCCTTGGCTTTCGCAAACACGTCCGACTTACTCTCGAAGGTCAGGTGCCATACGCCGTCTTCTTCCTTGGCGTCGGCGACGGTCTTCACCTTGTCGGCGAAGCCCGGAACGACAGCCCAAAGGATGGATTGGTTGTCGCCGCTGAGGCTAGGCACGGCCATGCCCACCGGCTTGGAGAAGTCGATCCATTCGGCGATACCGACGTTGCTCTTGATGTCCGCGAGAATCTGGGGAGGTTCGGCGTCGGACTTGATGCTCTTCACGACGGCGGCGATGGTCTTGTCGAGCTTCGCAAAATCAACGACGACGACGCTGACGGTGGAATCGGCGGGCATCAACTTCAGGACGGCCTCGACCTCGGCCGCCCCGGCGCGGACGGTATGAAGCGGTAGGACCATCACAAGACCCACGGCGACCATGAATGCGAAACGCTGAGATTTCATCTTCTGCTCCTTATCTTTCATTATTTCTATTGAGCCGCAGGCTTTCGCCTGCGCGCGAACCTTCGCGCGACCTCAAGATCGCGGCTCATAGGCGGAAGGGTAGCACACCCGGACAGGAAGCGAAAGACCACACTGTTGGAAGTTGTGGCCATCGGGCGTGACCTTTCGTGCAGTGCCGATCTCTCGCCACCGCTGTGCGCGGCGTCCCAACGTCGCACTACTCACGGGTAGTTCGGCTGACGGCCCGGTCGGCTGACGGGATCGACGATAGTCGGTCCGGTTGACAGCAACCACGCCGCGGTTAGATTCGGCTTCCAGTCTGCGTCCTGCGGAACTGGGGCTCATAGCTCAGTTGGCTAGAGCGCGTCGCTGATAACGACGAGGTCCGAGGTTCGAGTCCTCGTGGGCCCAGTGAGGTAAATTACGCCGAACGCTGGAGTTAGCGTACCTGTCCGCGTCGGGCAGTGCGGCCTGGAAAGCGAAAAAATCCGGTAGTCTACCGGATTCGCTTTTGGAGGTCACACGATGTCCGAAGAAACACCGCAAAGAAACCCATCTTATCGCCTGCACAGACCATCGGGACAGGCCGTTGTCACCGTCAACGGTCGAGACCATTACCTGGGGCGACACGGAACGGCAGCGAGCCGTCAGGCCTATGACAGGCTGATCGGCGAATGGCTCGCCCAAGGGCGGCAGCTTATCAAGTTCGACGCGAGGAATGTACTCACCGTGACCGAAGTGATTGCCGCGTACTGGCGTCACGCGAAGGAATTCTATCGCAAGGTCGGTCGGCCCACGGGCGAGCTTGGCAAAGTGCGGTTTGCCCAGCGTCTGCTCCGACGGCTCTACGGTCGCACCAAAGCCTCGGAATTCGGCCCGCTAGCTCTCAAGACGGTCCGGCAAGCATTTGTGGACGCCGGGAACAGCCGGCGCACCGTCAACGATCAAATCGGCCGGATCAAGCGAATGTTTCGCTGGGCTACCGAGAACGAACTCGTCCCGCCGAGCGTGTTCCACGGGTTGCAAGCGGTATCCGGCCTTCGCCGAGGCCGGTCGGTTGCTCGTGAACCGATCGCGGTAAAGCCCGTGCCCGACGCTCACGTCGAGGCGGTTCGGTCCCAAGTCTCGGTACAAGTCTGGGCGATGGTCCAACTCCAACAACTAACCGGCATGCGCCCAGGTGAAGTTGCGATGATGCGCCGATGCGACCTTGATATGGCCGGTGACGTGTGGCTGTATCGACCCGCATCGCACAAGACTGAGCACTTCGGCCACGAACGCGCCGTTGACATTGGACCCAAAGCTCAGGCCGTGATCCGGCCTTTCCTTCGAGCGGAATTCACGGGCTATCTCTTCTCGCCCGCGGCGGTCGGTGGCCGAATCTCAGCTTGGCTCCCGTGAGTAGCGACAGCGCCAGAATCACGATGCCCCACTCCGAGACGGTCGGAATTGCCTCCCGCGAGCATGTCACGTCGGCACACAGGCCCAGTTCGGTCCACTCGCACCGCGGGCAGTTACATTCCGCGCTGGTCAACCCGTCGGTGCAGACCCCGAAGGCGTCGCGATCGCAACAGGCACCCGTAGCTGTCGACGGGTTGCAGGCGATTTCCGCGCACGGGACGCCGACGGAAAAGTTCTCCTGCGCACCACCACACACCCCCGACAGCCCGTGTCCAGAAACGAAGCTGCACAGACCCGTGGCCCTATCGCAGCAAGCTCCGCAACCGTTCAGCAAGCCCGCGAAACCGCCGCAATCCGTTCCGTCGCCGACGTAGAAGCCGCCGAAAGACGGATCGGTGCATTGCGCAGCGGTCATCCCGTCCTCGCAAAT
>JAGVHG010000033.1 GCA_020056715.1 Phycisphaerae bacterium
CGATTGTGGGAGTCTTACCTTTCCCAGGCAAAAGCGCAACATTCCAGCGGTCAGATCGGTCAGCGGTTAGAGGCGGTGGCGACATTGGCGAAGGCGGCGGCGATCCGTCCCACCATCGAGCTGCGCGACGAGGCGATCGCGTGCCTCGCGTTGCCGGACATTCGATGGGACAGGGTGTGGCAACCGAGGGAGCCTGGTCTGCCGGATCCGATAGTGGATTTTGACAGCAGCTTGCAGCGCTATTTCATCTACTATCGGCCAATGGGAAGAATCAGCGTGCGCCGATCGCAGGACGACCGCGAGCTGGTCTCCATACCCGAAAACGCCGTTGCAGGAATTCGGCCAGAGCCGCGGTTCTCTCCCGATGGACGATACCTGGCTCGTGCCACGGAAGAAGCCTGCGAAATCTGGGACATCGATATGGCACAACTCAGTGTCACGATCCCTGTTAAAACGCATCCGGTTGGCGATCCATTTAGGTTTTCTCCGGATGGTAGACGGCTCGCCATCGCAGACCGCGACGGAGTCATTGCCTTCTACGAAATCGCCACGGGGCAAACGACGTTCCTGCCGGCCCTGCATTCCCGGATCTGGTCCATGGAGTGGTCGCCGCAGATGGACAGGCTTGCCAGTTGTACGACGGAGAATGGCGAGGTCTCCGTGCGCGACGTACACACGGGTGCCGTGCTTCACACGCTGAACCACCCTGGGGGCGTCTGGACGCTGGCCTGGAACCCGGAGGGAGAGCGACTGGCGACGGGTTGCAGCGACCACAATGCCTATGTCTGGGACGCTGTCACCGGTCGGTTGATTCACACCCTGCGCGGGAACAAGAATGTGCCCGCCCGCGTGCAGTTCGACGCTTCTGGATACGTGCTCGCCACGGCTGCGTGGGGTCGTACGACGCGCTTCTGGGATCCGCGTTCGGGCGAAGAGCTTCTGAAAGCGCCGGTGGAGTTAAGAACATTCACCTCTCACACGCTCCAGTGGGCCTATCGCTCGGAGGATGGTGGACTTTCCCTCGGCCTCGCGGAGTTGGTTACCAGTCAGGCGTTTACCACGATCGTTGCAGATGACCCGATGCCCGCCGATGGGTCCGGATATATTTGGTTAAGCACCGATGGACGACTGGCGGCAACCCCGGGCCGTGCGGGGATTCGATTGTGGGACCTGGACATGCGGCGTTATGTGGGGCTGGCCACCTACGAGGATCGCGGTGAAGGCGCCGATTTCCTACCGGACCGTTCGGGTCTCCTGACGGCCGGTGGTCCAGACCAAAAGGTCCTGCTCTGGGCGTTGAAGGAAGAGGGTGGAACCGTCAGTTTCGCGGATCGCACGCCCCGGGTACTGCCCATCCCTGGGGGGGCAAACTGTTTGCGGGTGACCCCGGATGGTAGAACAGTGCTCGTTGGCGGCGGGGACGGCACGCTCTGGGCGGTCGATCTTGCAGACCCATCGCAACGGCGCGTTCTTGGAAGGCATCCCAGCGTTCGGCACTTGAGTCTTAGCCCCGATGGCCGCTTGCTCGCAACCGGGGGGGGTAGCACTGATGTTCATGTCTGGGATTGGCTGAATGGCGAATTGGTCCATACGATCTCGATTCCCACCTGGGCGTCCGTCGCGTTCAGTCCGGACGGCCGCTGGCTCGTCACCAGTGGGATCGAACGCGGCCTTTGGGACGTGCGCTCCTGGGAACCCGTCGCTCGATTCCAAGATCCTCCCTCCACGAGCCATTTCGGTCAATTTGTCTTTTCGCCCGACTCCAAGTTAATGGTCGTGCGGGTAGCGCCGGACACGATCGAACTGATAGACATGGAACACTTGGAACCCATCGCCCATCTTCGGTGCCCGACCCCGATTACCCTGAACGCCCTGGCCTTCACGCCTGACGGCAGCCGACTGATCTTTCCCAATGAGACGCCCGGGCACCTCCTGCACGTGTGGGATTTGCGGGTACTCCGCCGCCAACTAGCCGAAATCGGCCTGGATTGGTAGTTCTCCCGCGTGTTCCTCCGGGGGTGGCCCACCTCCTTTGGAGGTGGGGGACGCGATGATCGTGGGCACGTCTCTGCACGTACTTCATCGACTCCCCCAGGTCCAAAGGACCTGGGCCACCCGACCTGACAACGATATAGCGCTGTCATGCTAAAAAGCCCTCTCCCTTGAAGGGAGAGGGGGTTCTTAAATATTTTCTGAAAAAAAATAAAAAAAAGCGGGCGCGCCGAGACTGGATTGCGACTTATACCTTAGGGCCGCAGTGGGCCGGCGTGAGACCCCCATCCCCTCGCCCCCTGGGAGAGGGCCTGGATGAGGGGGCTTCGGGATGGAGTTATAGCTATTTTCGTGGGTCAGTGTGGCACAGCCGCTCCCGGCTGGGCCGGAAACGGTTCATGTGAACGAGGAGAAGAGAGTCATGCAATCAAGAAGAAAGTGGGGTTGGGTCGGAAGTTTGTGCATCGTATTAGCCTGCTCGGCGGCGCGGGCAGCGCCTCTGGGTACGGGGTTCACCATTCAGGGCCGGCTCACCCAGGGTGGGACACCGGTGAACGCCAACGGCGTCAGTATGAGCTTTGGGCTTTACGACGATGCCGCGGCCGGCACCCTCTTAGCCAGCTATCCACCGTCGGGGACCGTAGCGGTGAACGTGACCGACGGCCTATTCACACAAGTGATCGACTTCGGGGCGAACGTCTTCATCGGCAAGGCCCGGTGGGTCCAGGTGTCTGTGAACGGCTCCGCCCTGTTGCCGCGACAGGAGCTCACTCCCGCGCCCTACGCCCTGGCTCTACCGGGGCTGTACACCGTGGAAAACGCCACGTCGCCGAACATCATCGGCGGCTACAGCGGTAACGTGGTTACGTCCGGCGTCGTCGGCGCGACGATTTCCGGCGGTGGCCTCACCGCGCCGGACAACAACGTCGTAACCGACAATTTCGGTACGGTCGGCGGCGGCGGGAACAATCAAGCCGGTGACAACGCCGGGACAACCACCGACCGATCCTACGCCACCGTCGGCGGCGGCATCAACAACACGGCGGGCGGAGAAATCGCGACCGTCGGCGGCGGGGGGGGGAACACCGCCAGCGGGTACTTTTCCACCGTCGGCGGCGGGCAGGGCGAAACCGCCAGCGGGTACTTTTCCACGGTTGGCGGCGGGAACTCCAATTTCGCCAGCGGCTACACTTCCACCATCGGCGGCGGCGAAACCAACATCGCCAGCGGGCTGAAGTCGACCATTGGCGGTGGGATTAGCAACGTCGCCGACGGAGAACGTTCGACCGTCGGTGGCGGCGAAGGCAATATCTCCCACGACGGCAGCACGATCGCCGGTGGCTACCACAATACCGCCAACGGTGCCGGTGCGGCGATCGGCGGCGGTGCATGGAACCGCGTGCCGATCGAGTATGCGACCGTTCCGGGCGGGCTTGATAATACCGCCGGCGGGCAGTACAGCCTTGCGGCAGGGCAACGGGCAGTGGTGCGCGATGTGACGGCCAGTGGCGATGCCAACGGCGACGAAGGCACCTTCGTATGGTCCGACACCACCACGCTTGCCCCTAACTTCTTCACCTCCACCGGACCCAACCAGTTCCTCATCAAAGCCGCAGGCGGCGTGGGGATTAACAAGAATAACCCGCAGCCCGGCACATTGGACGTGAACGGACGGGCGATCGTGACTGGCTTCCAAATGGCGTCGGGGGCAGGCGCGGGAAAAGTGCTGACCTCGGACGCATCGGGCATCGCCGCCTGGCAGGTTTCGTCGGCCGGCATCGGTGGCAGCGGGACGGCCAACTACATTCCGAAGTTCACCGGCCCGACGGCGATCGGCAATTCCGCCCTCTATGAATCCGGAGGCAACGTCGGCATCGGGACGCCCTTGCCGCAGGCACAGCTGCACGTCAAGGGTTCTACCTGGACGACCTTGGTCGCGGAGGCCGTGAGCAATGACCCGGGGGTGTGGCTGACGCACGATGCCAGTTACCCTGGCAGTGATTGGACTATGTCAATGGATGTGAGCGACGGCAAGCAGCTCCAGTGGCGATACGAAAACTCCCTAAAACTGAGCGTGACGACGGGCGGCAACGTCGGCATCGGGACGAACGCACCCCTTGCGGCGCTGCACGTCACCCAGACGGATCTGAATCTGGCGCCGGCGGTTATGGAGAATGACGACGTGATCATTGAAGCCTTCGACGCCGCTCTGGGGCTTTACAGCAGGAATGACGGAGTGTGGGGTTCGAGCATTGCCTTGAAGGACCTCGAAGCCGATGGGACCTTGAACGATACTTGGGGAATCGCCCGTCAGGCCAGCGGTACCGGAGACTCGTCGCTGCGTTTCACCTATGGAGCTTCTAATAACTTCGCAAACAACTCCGTGCGGATGGTGATCGACTCCGCAGGGCGCGTCGGCATCGGGACAACTTTGCCGCCGACCGGAAAGCTGCACGTGGTTGATGCGACAGGCGGCGATGCGTCCGTCGTACTCCCAACCGGTGCGATCGGAAGCGCGGAGATCGCCAATGAGCCCGGCGTGGCAAGCGTGGTAAACAATACATCACACAGTATCGCCACCGCCCCGTCGTTCACAAAACTTGAGTCTCATTCCATTACAACCCCGGCAGCCGGGTATGTGCTGGTGATTGCAACGCTGGAAGCAGAAGGAGACCCCGGTGTAGACCCCGGTCACATTCGATGTTTTTTTGCGGTTACCTCCAGCTCCGCTGCTTTTCCGACGACTCAGCGCGTGGCGGTCTGGAGCGACAATCACGACCCGGTCTCAGTTACCTTTCACGAGCTTTTTTCGGTGGGCGCGGGGATGGAGACCTTTTACCTGCTGGGGCAGGCACAAAGCCAAGCCTGGACTGCGAACCACATACGGCTCACGCTTGTGTATTTCCCGACTGCGTACGGCACGATAACATCGACAACACTCGAAGCAACGACGGGCGGAGAAGAGAACCCATCGGAAGAAGATCATCCGGCCTACTTCGCTTCTGATTACCTCGCTCACACACCGCAAACTGAGAATGAAGCGGTCATCGCGCAAGCCCAGCTCGACCCGCAATACGTTTTGGATCGGTTGACGACGCTGGCCGAAGAGCTCGCCGATCGCGACGCACTTATCGAGGATCTGGAGACTCGCAACACGAATCTCGAGACGAACAACACGCGTCTTGAGGCCCGTTTGACGGCCATCGAAGCCTTGCTCGCCACACTCGCTGGTGAGGACAGAGTCGATTCGGTTGGGACCGAGAAAGAAGGTGGCCGATGACTCCGTACCGTAGGCAGTTCCTCATCGCTGAGCATCGGCGCTCTTGTCCCTTACCTCCCGCGGTAGTGCCGGGCCGGACCAATCTCGACGCACCCGCGCCGGACAATTGGGATGCGGTATCCGCGACGGTCAGCGGGCGCAGGCACGCGAGGCTCTCCGTCTTCTTTGAGAACTTCGTACGGGGCAGCGCGGTCCAGCAAACGCAGACCGGAGAAGTGCGCGCCGAGAACGAAGCCGTCCTCGACCGTTTGCCGAAACTCGAATCCCTGGTCAGCTTCTTGGCTGACACAAAGTAAGGAGCCGGACGATGAAGCGTCTTATTGCCGTTACCGGAATCATCTGCGCCGCGACTGCTTTGGCCTACCTCGGCGGCGGGTACGACCTCACCTGGCGCACCATCGACGCCGGCGGAGTCACCCTCAGCACCGGCGGAGGCTATGAGCTTAGCGCCACCGTCGGCCAGCCGGACGCCGGAATGGCGACCGGCGGAGGTTTCGAGCTGGCCTTTGGATTCTGGCCGGCATCCTCCAC
Source organism: Phycisphaerae bacterium (assembly GCA_020056715.1). Taxonomy (GTDB): domain Bacteria; phylum Planctomycetota; class Phycisphaerae; order UBA1845; family UBA1845; genus SBAX01. The sequence continues at coordinate 5,804 of JAGVHG010000033.1, forward strand.
CGTGTCTCCCTCTGCGGGCGCGTGCTGCTTGCCGGATGGAGAATGTGCGCCGACAGTCGACGCTTTGTGTTCCGGCGGGACATTTCACTCCGGCGCCACCTGCGGTACGACCCATTGCCCACGGGCCCAGGAACCGCACCGCGATGGCGGATGCGGCAATGGATCGGGGGGCACCGCTGCGTTTCCGTTCAACGGCGAGTTCCATCACGAGATGGCCGACCTCGCGATCCCCGGCCGCGGCTTCGACTTCGTGTGGAAGCGGACCTATCGCTCCAAGACCGGCCGCCTGACGAATCAGGGCGACGGCTGGGACTTCTCGTACAACATCTATCTGGAGCCGGGGCCGCCCGGTCTTGTACCGGCGGCGATCGTGCCAAACTACCTCGTTTTCCACGACGGCACCGGCCGCGCGGACTATTTCATCCTCCAACCCGACGGGACCTGGACGCGGTCCGAATACTTCCGGGTGATCGAACACCAGCCCGATGGCACCTACACGATGACCTTCGCGGATGGTGCGAAGTGGCACTTTGCTCCCTTCGATGGGGGGCCCGCCCAAGGCATGATCCTCAACATGTCCGATCGGAACAGCAACACCATGAGCTTCGACTATGACCCGCTCGGTCGGCTGATCACGATCCACGATACCTTGGACAATCAAGGCAGCCGCGCCATCGTCATCGGTTATAATGCCGACGGATTCATTCAGACCATCACGGATTGGGTCGGGCGCCAGGTTCGCTACGCCTATTATCCGTCGGCTGGCGACCCCGGGGGCGGGGCCGGAGATCTCAAACAGGTTACTTCTCCAATCGTCGTTCCCGATCCGAACTTCCCGATTCCCCCCGGGCACGAGTTCCCCAACGGCAAGACCTGGAGCTATACCTACTCTACGGGAAGCGCAGACCCGGAGTTGAATCACAATCTCCTGACCATTACAGACGGCCGGCGCAACGACCCCAACGATCCGACCTATGGCGCAGGGCCGTACCTCCAGAACATCTACACGGGGATGACCAACCCGGCCGATCCGGATTATGACCGCGTGGCTGCTCAGATCATCGGAACGGGCCGCGTGGATTTCGTCTACAAGACGGGCCTGGCCCCCGGCTCTAACTATGGGGCGACCGCCAAGACGTTCGTCAATGATCACGCCGGGAACATCGGAGAGATGTTCTTCGATCCGGGCAACCGCCTAGTCCTTCATAGGCAGTACACCGGCCGGGCCGCCAACCCGAGCGCCCCGACCGATCTCGACCTCGGTATTAACCCGCCCGTGAATCCGTTGCGCCCCGATGATCCGCCCTTCTTCGAGAACCGCTTTGAGTGGAACTCCGATTCCCTGTTGGCGCGGATGATCCAGCCCAACGGCAACAGCGTGGAGAGCACTCACGATTCGTCCAACCCGAACGTGCGCGCCCGGGGGAACAAGTTGCAAGAGCGACGTCTGCCGGGACCATTGGGTGGTGACCAGGAGGAGATTGTCGAGACGTGGGAGTATGACCCCGCCTTCGGCGGCTGCTGCGGCGCCAATTTCGTGACGCGGCAAGTGGATCCCAGCGGCAACGAGACTCTGCACACGTATGATGCCAGTGGCAATCAGATCCACACTCAATACGCGACTCCTTCTATCGTGGAGGACTGGGAGTACAACGTCTTCGGTGAGGAGACGGCCCATATCCTGCCGGACAACGGAAGCGGATACCGCCAGCGCGATGAAACCATTTACCATGCAACCGGTCCGCAGAATGGGTACATCCATCAGCAGATTGTCGATACCGGCACTTTGGCCTTGACGACGACTCTTGAGTACGACGCCGTCGGCAACACCATTCGCGTAATCGATGCTGCCGGTCGCGACTCGTTGAGTATCTACAACCAACTCAATCAGGTCGTACGGGAGAGGTCGCCCGAACTCACTACCGGCGGCCTGCGCCACGAAACTGACCACTACTTCGACGCTAATAATAAGCTCGTTCGTATTGACGTTCTGAATGTCGACGATCAAGGCGTCGTCAGTCCCAACATCTACATTACGAAAGCGTTTGAGTACGACCTGCTCGGCAACCAGACGCGAAAGGTTGAGGAGGTTGATGAGACTCATGGCGTCGTGACGGAGTTTGAGTACGACGCCAACCAAAACCGCACGCTGACGCGAAGCGGCGAGGCCGTAAACGGCCAGCAGCCAACCAACGTCACCCGCATGATTTTTGATGAGCGCAACTTGCCCTTCCGTTCCATCGAAGCGGAGGGTAACGCCGCCCAAAGTACGGCGCAGTCCGACTACGACGGCAACGGTAACCTGGTTCGCGTGCGGACTGGCCTGGAGGACGCCCCTCGCACGGTGCTGACGACTTACGACGGTTACGGCCGTGTGGTCAGCTCCGTCGACCCCATGGGTAATATCACGACGAGCGAATACGACGCCGGCAGTCGTGCGATCCATCAGCGCACAGACGGGGAATTGAACGATGTGCCCGGGAGCGCAGGGAACGTGCGGCTGAGAGAGTCGTTCTTAACCTACGACGCGATGAATCGCCTCGTCCGTACCGATGAAGCCTTCTTTGATCCTCAGACGCAGGCGCCGATCGGCGATGGCTTGGCGACCAAACAGATCGAGTACAACGGCATGTCAAGCGTGACGCGGGTCGTGGATGACAACGGACATCAGGCGCTTACCACTTACGATACCGCTAACCGCAAGAGCGTGGTCACGGACCACTTGGGCAATACGATGACCTGGGGCTATGATGAAATCATTGGCCCCATGTTCTCAAAGATCACAGCGGTCGAGCGATCCGATCTTGGGGACCCGGATACCACATATATCGCCACGAACCAATACGATAGTCTTGGCAGGCTGGTCGGAATCACGGACAGCGTCGGCAAGACGACAACATTCGGATTCGATTCTCGCGATAACCCAACACTGCTGATTGATAACTTGGGTAACGTGACCAGAGATGCATACGATGGTCGCGGTCGAGCGACATCGACTACCCGCATTCTCACTGACGACGGCACTGGCAGTGGCCAGCCGATCGGAAGCATCATCACGCATCAGGAGTGGGACGATAATGACCGCCTCAGGCGTCAGATCGACGACAAAGGAAATGCCACCGCCTACAGCTACGATGCTCACAACCGCATCGTTGCCACGACGAATGCCGACCAGACCAGCGAATCCTGCTCGTACGATGTCCACGGCAACCGCCTGACGACCACGGACGCCAACGGCAGTGTATCAACCAACACGTACGATCTGAATAACCGGCTGACAGGTGGATCCATCGTCCCCGGGCCGGGCGTCTCCTCCGATACGACCTTTGAGTTTTATCAGTACGACGGCTTTTCGCGCCTGATCAAGGCGGACGATGACGATTCGACCGTGCAGCGCCGCTATGACTCGTTGGGCAATCCGTTCGGAGAGACACTCTCCGTAGCAAGACCTCCCTTCCAGACGGTAGGAGTCATCTCATATGCCCACGATGCGATCGGTAATAGACTGTCGACCACGTATCCACACGGCCGGACCGTTACCGCGACCCATGATGGCCTGAATCGCAGCAAGACCCTCGCGGATCAGCGAGGTTCCATCGCCGCTTTCGACTATGTAGGACCCCGCGCGGGTGGGCCGCAGGGCTTGCCGCCTAACCGGCGAGATCCTCACGGGTGGGCCATGGGCGGGCCGCAGGGCGATCCACTTATCCGGGTCAAGAGGGTCGAGCTGGGGAACGCAACCCGCACCACCTTTGCCTTCGATCTCAGGGGGCGCCTCACCCGCTCGACACACGTGTATGTGCCGGGGGGCGTGCCGACGACGATCATCGACGACCGCGCGTATGAGTGGGATGCGATGTCCAACAAGACCCGCCGCGCCGACGTGCGCGTCGGCGGACCCCGGCTGAGTCACGACTATGTTTACGATTCCCGCCACCGCGTCAGTCGCGCCACCGTCACCGATGCGGCTTCGGCCGTGATCCGGAACACGCAGTACACGCTGGACGATATTGGCAACCGAGTAGCGGTGTCCGAGGGCGGCAGCACCGGCGAGTATTCGTTTGAGGATGCCACCTGCGATACGGCCGACTCGCCGGTCAACCAGTACTCCGGCACGCCGTTCGGCAACCGCCGCTATGACCGCAATGGCAACCTGATCGGCATCTCCATTCCCGGAGATTCTGACGGCAATGGTCTTGTCAATCTGGCTGATTACAGCCCCTTCCAGCAATGCGTCAGCGGTCCCGAAGCATCGCGTGCCGCCGGCTGCTGGTGGGCCGACGTCGACCACGATTGCGACGTCGACCTGGGCGACTTCGCCTCCTACCAAACGGACTTCACGACTAACGGCGGGACCGCTAGCCTACGTCTGACGGATCCTGCGTCCGTTCAGTTTGTTTACGACTACCACAACCGGCTGGTCCAAGCCTTTGACCCGCAGACAGGGCAGTCGTCCGTTTATGCTTACGACGCGTTGGGGCGTCGGATTGCCAAGAAACCCGCCGGGGCATCCACCGAAATACGGTACTTCTACGATGGCGCGCAGATCTGCGAGGAGCAGAACGAGGCTGGCGCAGCGCTCGCGGAGTACGTCTATGGAAACGGCATTGACGAGGTCCTGACCATGCGCCGTGGGGGCGCTGATTTCTACTATCACAGCGATCAGCTCGGCAACATCATGGCCATCACGGACGCCGGCGGCGACGTGGTCGAGCGCTATGAGTACGGCGACTACGGCCAGCCGCAGTTCATGGATGCGGACTCACAGCCCCGACCGCAGTCGGTGATCGGTAATTCGTACCTGTTCACAGGCCGGGAGTATGATCCTGAGACTGGATTCTATTACTACCGGGCCCGCTACCTCGATCCCCTTGCGGGACGGTTCACGACACGTGATCCAATCGGGACTTGGGGAGACGCGGTGAATGTCGGTAATGCGTTCACCTATGTTGGGAACAATCCACAAACACTTGTGGATCCCACTGGTCTCGTCGACACTACACGAGCCATTCCTTGTTCAGGTCTTAGCTCCATTAGGGTGCGGTTTGACGAGAGTTGCAATGATACACAAAGGACTGCTTTGTCGCGACTTCCCTGCCCGTCGCGCCGGGCTGTCGGTGACGCTCACCGGGATTCTGTTCTCGTTAAGACCTACCTCCGAGGGGACTTTACTGCCTTGAACTCCGCAGATAGGGCACAAGTGCTTAACGCCCGCACCCTGATGGAGAGGTGGTTCAATGGTGGCCCACGGGGACGAACAAGAACAACTGTGTCGGGGGCATCTACAGCATTTAGGTCGTTTCTTACGTATGGAGAGGTTGACAGGGTTCGGCATGTGACAAAAGGCGTTCGGAATGCTCTTGATGATAATACTTTGCCGTTAGTATGCGGAGGACGTATGTGTCCCGGAAGTTTTGCGTATGTCCCATATACAGATTATGGGCTGTGGGAAGGATCCCGCGGCGGCATCCACATTTGTCCTAATTTCTGGGCGGTGGGTTCGATTCGGCTCCGCGCGGGCGTGGTGCTACACGAAATGACCCACAAGAATGAACCTGGAGAAGTCACAGACAAAGGTGGAACGTACTACGCGATTGATGCTGCCGGCAACCTCGATCCAAACTCGCGAGGACTGACCCCCGGAGAACGAACAAACCATGCTGATTCCTATATGGGCTATTTCATGGAGTATCTTAGGACGTATCTTCCCTGAGTAAGCTTGGGAGGGTATTTTCGTGGCGGCAACCATTGTGCTGAGGTGGTTAGCAGTACACAGCAAAGTGGGCTCAAGCGGGTGATAGGTAGGGAACGATAACTCCCGCCGGGTCAAGAGTTTCGGTTCCTGGCAAGAGTGAAGGCATGGATGTCGAACAGATACGCACGGTTGGGCGGGTGTTGCCGCGTTTCTTGGTGCCCTTCATGGTTCCGGCGTCGGCCGCAACGACAGCTTTTGCATCGGCGAACGAAGCCGTCCGCGGCCGTTTGGCGAAACTCGAATCCCTGGTCAGCCGCTTGGTTGATGCAAAGTAAGGAGTCGGACGATGAAGCGTCTTGTTGCCGTTACCGGAATCATCTGCGCCGCTACTGCTTTGGCCTACCTCGGCGGCGGGTACGACCTCACCTGGCGCACCATCGACGCCGGCGGAGTCACCCTCAGCACCGGTGGAGGCTATGAGCTCAGCGCCACCATCGGCCAGCCGGACGCCGGAATGGCGACCGGCGGCGGATTCGAACTAGCCTTTGGATTCTGGCCAGGGCACGTCAGCAACCCCGTCCGCGATTGCAACAACAACGCCATCGCCGACAGCTCCGATATTCTCTCCGGAACGTCCGCCGACGTGAATGCCAACGGCCTTCCCGACGAATGCGAGGACGCCTCGCTCATCGTGGACATCATCATTGACCGGGAGCTGCTCGCTCTTGCCGCGGAGTCACTCATCGTACCGGAGGTCCACTTCACGCGCTTCCGCAGGCCGATCCCGACGGCGGTCAGGGCCAAAGTCCCTCTTACCTTAACTCTGCCCGACCATGCCGTCATTCGTTCGCTGGACTACCTGCTGCGGCATCGCGACCTTTACGGTCTGGCTGACCCCGCGGGCAACCTTTACCTCAAACGCATCAAAAAAGATGGGTTTTTCCACGATGTATACTATGGCCAGCAGTTCAACGGCATTCCCGTCCACGGCGCCGAGCTGGCCATCCACCTGTCTGCAGACCGCACCCAATTGCTGGCCACCAATGGTCGATACCTGACGGCGCCGCCGGGTCAAACTCAAGCCTCCCGCAGTGTATTGGACGCGGAACAGATCGCGCAGACAGATCTGAACTCCGCGAATACACGCGTCGTCGGCCAAACCAAGCTGATGTACTTCAATCCCGGGCTTCTTGAAGAGGACGAAGGTGAGACGCGCCTCGTATGGCGCGTCGCTCTGGGGAGCACTGACGACGAAGAGGAACCTCTCGATGCTGAGTGGCACTATTTCGTCGATGCAGAAAACGGCAGTGTAGTTTCCCGCGAGGACTTAACCAAAGCCGCCGATTTCACGGTGCGATCCGAAGCCGCAATGTGTCCGGAGGATCATGAGAACTGGTTTGACGAAAACGGACCCCTTCGCGACTACCCGTCCTGCAACGGCGGCTTTCCGGGGTGTGCCTCTTTGCCTGGTTGCGACGCGAATGCAGACGACCTTTACTGTAATCTCTTGACGATCTACGAGTATTTCCGGTTCAACCACGGGCGACAGTCCTGGTGCACCACTGGCATCGGAACCCGCAGCACTCAGGGCTCGACCGTTCTGTTTGGGGGCGGAGATGGCACGCCTAACTCTGAGAGCTGGAACTGGAATGGCAGCTCCTGGCTCTCGCATGGAACGGGTGGTCCGAGCGCTCGTGAGGGACACGCCATGGCCTACGACTCCGCCCGAGACAACATTGTGCTGTTCGGAGGCGACGACGGCGTGCTCAGATGGGATACGTGGGTCTGGAACGGGGGCGTCTGGACCCGCCGTAGCTCTAACCCCGTCCTCAGCCCGAGCGCGCGTCACGGACACGCCATGGCCTACGATAGCGCCCGGCAGAAGATTGTGTTGTTCGGGGGCAACGACGGCGCGCTCCAAGGTGATACGTGGACATGGGATGGTAGCAGCTGGTATCTACAGTCCCCTACTCAACCAAGCCCGAGCCCACGGTCCGGGCACGCGATGGCCTACGACAGCGCCCGGCAGGAGGTCGTGCTGTTCGGGGGCAATGACGGCTCGCTCCGAGATGATACGTGGACATGGAATGGTAGCCGCTGGAATCTCGAGTCCCCCACTGGACTCAGCCCGAGCCCACGTTTCGGGCACACGTTGGCCTACGACGACCCCTGGCAGGAGGTCGTGCTGTTCGGGGGCAATGACGGCGGGCCCCGAGGTGATACGTGGACATGGAATGGTAGCCGCTGGAACCTCCGGTCCCCCACCACTGGACCGAGCCCGAGCCCACGTTTCGGGCACGCCATGTGCAATGACCGAGCGCGGGGCGTCATCGTTCTCTTCGGCGGGCGGGATAGCTCCGGCAACTATCTCGGTGACACTTGGGAACTGAACCCAATCCGCTGGCTACTGAGGTCTGGCGGCGGCCCGCGCCCGCGAAGCGGTCATGCAATGGCGTATCAAAGCAATCCTCAGCTTCAGTATGAACAGATAGAGAGGCACTTGACGGCCGATGCTCACGAATTCCACCCGGCCTGCGCCGCCGGCGGTTGCTGCGCGGCCAACAGTGCTCCCTGCCTCGGGATTCCACCAGCCCCATGTTGTAACCAATGCCAGTGCTGCCCGGGCTCGAACGCCTGGAGCAGTTGGAGTGGTGACAGTCTCCGGTTTATGGATAACATGGTCACCCTCGATATCGTCACCCACGAGTTCACCCATTCCATTATTAGCTGCCATGACAGTTCAAACCTTCAATACGAGTTCCAAACTGGAGCCCTCAATGAGAGTTTCGCGGATTTTTTTGGGATCATGGTGGGTAGTGACGATTGGATTTTCGCTGAGGGATCGGCCGGTGGGCGGCGAAGCCTCGAGAATCCTCCTCTGTTCGGACAGCCAGATCACATGAACAGTCCCCTCTATCTGGACACCACTCTCGCCGACGATTTTGGTGGTGTTCACACCAATAGCGGCATACCCAATAAGGTTGGGTATCTAGTAGTCCAGGGGGCACTGCACAACGGTTTCCAGATCAACGGAATCGGCCGCGCGGACGGGGAGAGACTCTATTTTAATGTGATGAATCGCCTATCGTCCACTGCCCAGTTCATTAATGCGGCCAACCTCATGGTCGAGACCGCCGACGAGTGGTGGTCAACAAGCAATCCGGCGGCCGTGTGCGACGTCCGCAATGCCTGGGCGGCGGTCGGTGTGCTGGCGGACGCCGATGCCGACTGCGACGGAGTGCTTAATTCAGTCGAAACCGATGATGACGACGACGGCGTTCCGGATATTCGGGACAACTGCCCGAACCTCCCCAATCGGGCGCAGTTGGATACCGATTCCGACGGACTCGGGGACGCGTGCGATCCCGATGCGGACGGCGACGGCATCCTGGACGACGGAGACGGTTCTGGTGTGCGCGGCGACAATCCATGCCCGAGTTTCACAACGGTTGCGTGCGATGACAATTGTCCTCTTGTGCAGAATCTCAATCAGAGTGACACAGACCACGACGGCCGCGGTGAGACGTGCGATGACGAGGACGGTGATGGTGTGGCAAATGAATTCGACAATTGCAAGACGAATATTAACTACACTCAGGACGATTGGGATGGTGACGGCAAGGGCGACGCATGCGACGACGATGATGACAACGATGGAGTTCCGGACACGGTGGACAACTGTCCTCGTACTCGGAATTTTTTTCAGGATGACGATGACACTGACGGAGTCGGCAATGCTTGTGACAATTGCCCCTACGACGCCAATCCTGACCAGAGCAATAGGGACAACGACTCTCAGGGCGATTTGTGCGATGCGGACGCGGACAACGATGGTGTGTTGAACAACGATGATAATTGTTGGTTGACACCCAATCGCTATCAATGGGACTTTAACAACAATGGCATCGGCGGAGCCTGCGACGAGGGCGAAGCGTTTATGCTGAACAGGCCGGGGTTCTTTGGAACATTCGGGTTGCCATTCCTTGATCCGCGCGTGTACGTGCCGATTGATATCTGCCTGGCCGATGGCCCGGGATGTCAGGACATTCTGGGCAATGACCTGGTGATGCAAGTACGGGTCACAGTGTCCAGTCCGGCCATCCGCACGAGGATTGTCGACGACGACGGTCGAGGTGTGGGTACGGCGCTGGGCATTGCGAGCGGCCTTGAGCGGACGTTGGTGACCAACGTGGCGCTGGACACCTTTTATGTGCCGCCGACCATCGTCGGCTGGCCGTTTTCAGGAGGTCAGCAGCGTGGGACTCCGCCGCCGTTTCGCGGGCGTCAGTACTTCCTCGAGCTCTCCGGAACGCAGGCGGAGGCGGGGGTGCCTCAATCGTTCGCAATGGATGTGGGTGGTTACGGTGAGGTGCAATGCCCGGATCCCTCGGGCAATCTCGCGGTGTACGCGAGCTTCGCTCATTGTCTGGGCGGCCCCAGCGCGGGCGTCGACGGCGTTGACTGCCTGTGCTTCGACGCAGACTCGGACGGTGACATTGATCTGAGGGACTTCGCTGAAGTTCAGCGCAATTGGTGAGTCTGTAGCTGCAGAGAATGGGCACGAGCGGCCACCCACATGACTGGCAACAAACTGATACCGACCTTCATGCCGGGCCTGGAGAGAGGCCGCTCGTATGAATCGTTCAATTGCAGTCTTAGCCTTGGCGGATCGAAGAAAGGGAAAAGCGTTATGTTGTCGAAACGTTGTTTCTGCTCGCTGCTTGTGCTGATTCTTGGCATGCTCTCGCAGCCCATAATGGGCTCGGGCCCCGCGTCGATTCAGATCGACTGGGCCGAGGTCGAACGGGTCCGGGCCGACATTAGCGGCCGGACGATCATCGTGGATTGGCACGACACGTGGGATTACGCCACGATCCAGGAGGCGCTGAACGCCTCGGTGGACGGGGACACGATCATCGTGCTGCCCTCCACCGGCTCCCCGGCCGGTGCCTACGTGGAAAACATCATCTTCCCCGCGCGGGCCGTCACGCTACGCAGCATCAACCCCGGCGACCCGGCCATCGTCGCCGCGACGGTCATCGACGGCAACGCGTCCGGATCGGTGGTGACCTTCGAGGAGGGAACGCCGCCGGAAGCCGCCTTGGAGGGCTTCACGATCCGCAACGGAAGCGCCTACGACGGCGGTGGGATCTACTGTTCTGACAGCTCCCCGACGATCGCGAAGAACACGATCGCGGGCAACAGCGCGGACTCTGGCGGCGGGCTGTATCTGTACAATTCCTCCTCGACGATCGCGAACAATACGATCATGGGCAACGGCGCCTACTCCATCTCCGGGGGCGGGCTGTACCTGTGGAACTCCTCTCCAATGATCGCGAACAACACGATCACGGGCAACGGCGCGTGGGAGGGCGGCGGGCTGTATCTGGACTCCTCGTCTCCGACGATTGCGAACAACACGATCACGGGCAACAGCGCTAAGTACGGTGGCGGCGGTGGGATCTACTGCGCGGGCAGCTCCCCGACGGTCGCGAACAACATGATCACGGGCAACAGCGCTGGCGGCGGCGGCGGGCTGTATCTGGACTCCTCGTCGCCGACGATCGCGAACAACACGATTACGGACAACAGCGCCTCCGACTCCGGCGGCGGGCTGTACCTGTCTGGCGGGTCCCCGACGATCGTAAGCAACAGGATCACGGGCAACAATGCCGGCAACGGCGGCGGGCTGGCCTTGTACGGAGACTCCTCCTCGACGATCGCAAACAACACGATCACGGGCAACAGCGCTGACGGCGGTGGCGGAATCTTCCTGCAATCTTCCTCCCCGACGATCGTGAACAACACGATCACGGGTAACAGCGCCTCCGATGGCGGCGGGTTGCACTTGCTCAACTCCTCCCCGACGATCGCGAACACGATTATCGCGTTCAACTCCTCGGGCATCGACAACACGGGATCGGGCACACCTACGCTGGGACACAACTGCGTCTACGACAACAATGCGTACAACTACTCCGGCCTCACCGACCCTACGGGGACCGATGGCAACATCTCCGCCGACCCGCGGCTTGCCGACCCGAAGTACGGCAACGTGCATGTTCAGCCGGACTCACCATGCGTGGACGCCGGCAACAATGCCGATGCTCACGGCGACAACGACATGGACGGTCAGCCACGGATTCAGCCCGCGGGCGGAACGGTAGACATCGGTGCCGATGAATCGGATGGCACGGTGTGGCCGGCTGGGCCGTACGGGATCGTGCGGGTCAGCCCGGAGGGTGACGACGGCCACGACGGCTCGTCCTGGACCTTGGCCAAGCGTACGGTGCAGGCGGGAATCGACGCGGCGGCGGCGTTGGGCGGCGAAGTATGGGTTCAAGCGGGCACTTACTACGAGCGGCTCACACTTTCTCCCTATGCCTACGTGTACGGCGGCTTCATGGGCAGCGAGACGGAGCGCGACGAGCGCGACTGGAACGCCAACGTCACGAC
>JAGVHG010000018.1 GCA_020056715.1 Phycisphaerae bacterium
GAAGCAGCGCGCCTATGCGTTCAGCGGACCGTGCCCGTGTCCGTCGACGGTGACTTGCGGCGGCGCCTGTGGTGCACCGTGCGTCAGTCCCAACATTTGTGTCAAGACTTGCGACGGCGGGGCCAATATCGGCGAACCGTGCATCAACAACAACCACTGCCCGGGTTCGACGTGCGGCACCGCCGGCTCCTGCCGCGACCGTTGCGGGCGATGTAAACCGTAGTGACGAAGAAGACCGAAGATCGAACGGCAATCGGAGTTTCGCCCTTTTCGGACTTCGATCTTCAATCTTCGCGCGCGGCGGGCGTTCTCTTTCGCTTACCAGTTATCAATCGCCCCAACACTCACGGGCGTTGGGTCTGATGGGCGGGGCCGTCAAAGAGTTTCGTTGGTCGGGACGCGGTTGTTTCGCGCTCCACCACGATCGTGTCCTCCAGGCCTAGGTCATTGCCGGATTTGGTCTTTTTGATGACCTTGCCGTGTTCGTCGAATTCCAGATCGGCCTGGGTGGTGTAGGACTTGGAGAGGTCTACGAGAGCTTTGCGGAACTCCTCTTTGTTCACTGTGGTCAGAGCGCGGACGGATTCGACGACCTCATCGATGTAGCGGGTGAAGACGTCGCGGCGCTTGGAATAGTCGGCCCGTGTGCGTTTGCGTTTGAGAAGCGTCGCCAGACGGCGGCCGCACTCCGCGACGGCGAGCTTGACTTCCTTGCGGATTTCATCGTAGTCGGCGATCGCCTCCTTGCCCTCGGAAATAAACGGCACCCAGACGCTGGCCATGTGAATGAGGATCACCATGGGGGCACGCGGTAAGGCGCTGCTCGACTGCGACAGGCCATAGTTGTTCCATTTCGTTTCCACGACCGACTTGAAAAGGCAGCAAGAGCTTTGCTGATACATCAGTGGCACGCGGTTGGCGTAACGGATGACACGGGATGACACCACCTCGTCGTCCTTGCCGTTGCCCGGTGCCGCGTCCAAACCCTCATCGTGGCGATCATCGTGCTTGTCCATCCCCAGCTCGCCGCCGTAGGCGAGACCGACTTCGATCTGAAAGGGGTTCCCCCGATAAACCGCCGGGGGGCGGGTGCTGGCCGTATAGAACTCGGCCTTGATGCCCTTGAGAAGCCCCGCCAGGATGGCCCCCGCGCCCATCGGGGCGAGGCAATCGGTCGAGGGGGCCTTGAGCTTGGCCGCCTGCAAGGCTTGATACAGCTTTTCCACGACTGGCGGTGTCACGGCGTTGACCCAGGAGGCCGGCGTGGCCCCGGCGGCGGCGCACACTTGCTTGGCGATGGTGGGACTGACCCGTGAGAACTCGGAAGAAAGGAACGCCCCGAGTTTTTTGGCCCCGGTCTCCTTGAGCATTTTCATCAGCGTGCCCAGCTCGATGCCGTATGGATGAGGCTTGATCTCCGTGGTCTCGGCGGGCAGTTCCTCGGTGCCGCGGGGGAACTCGATCGTAGCGGCGTCGGGCGGATGGTAGACGAAGCGGGCGTGCGGATTGGCAATCGCGGTCAGCTCAAGGTATTCCTCGACGCTCTGTCGTCCGCGGTTGTACCCCGCTTCCAGTTCGATGGTGACTTCGGTCCCGTGCGGCCAATCCACGTCGATGGTCTGCTCGTCGATGATGTCGGGGCGGTTCTTCTTCGTGTCGATGGCCAAGTTGTAAAGATGGGCCTGGGCGCGTGATCCCGTTCGACTGACGATGCGTACGGGTTTTCCGGTGGTGATGAGTCCGTACATGCCCGCGGCGCTGATGCCGATGCCCTGCTGGCCGCGGGACATCTTCAAGCGATGGAACTTAGATCCGTACAATAGCTTGCCGAAGACGTTGGGGATCTGTTGCTTAACGATGCCCGGACCGTTGTCGCGCACGGTGACGCGAAAGCGTTCGGCGTCGGTCTGCTTGATGGTGATTTCGATCTCCGGCAGGATGCCGCCCTCCTCACAGGCGTCGAGGCTGTTGTCGACGGCCTCCTTGACCGTGGTGAGAAGCGCCTTTCGCTTGTTATCGAATCCGAGCAGGTGGCGGTTCTTGGCGAAAAACTCGGAAACGGAAATCTCTCGCTGCTGCTCGGCGAGCATCTCCGCGGTTGCGCCGCGCCGAGGGGCAGAGGCTGCTCGCCCGGGCTTGCCGTCGCGGGAGTCGCGTTTCTTTCCAGGCGAGGGCGCTGGGCGAGCAGGCGCATCCGAGGGAAAGGCGAGGGCTAACTGGTCGGTTGAACGCGGCTTGGGCAAAGTCGAGGTTTCTTCGGCCATCCGTGGCGCCTTAGTCTACGAACGCGGGAATCCACTCCGCGTGTATGATACCCACGCGGTCGCCGTGTTCCATACCAGCGGTGCGGCGATCTGCTCCATACCGCGAACGGCTCAGGCGGCGTGGGGTTTTTCCGCTGGCGTTCGGCGTTGAATCAAGTACAATACCGGGCGAACGCGGCATCCGCGACCATTGATCATAAATCGTTGTGTTTACGAAAGTTATGCCCGTCGCAATCGGCGGGCGAGCGTGAATATGTCTCACCGGCCGACCACGAACGGGAGAACGCCTGGGAGCCGTCTAAATGTTGCCGGGCTGGAGGAGGTATTGGGTTGCCTCCGCGCGACTAGGCCGGAGCTTGTCCGTAGTTGGTTCCAACACCTTCGACTTACGTCCCTGGCCGGCGGGCTGGTGGAGGTATCTGCCCAAAGTGCAGCTCAAGTTAGTTATCTGGAAGCGTACTGCCTGCCCGCGTTCACCGAGGCCGCTCAGGCGGTGACGGGTCGCCTTGTGTCGGTCGCATTCAAGGCCCCGGAGGTGGACGAGGCGGCGTGCGACGTGATCGGCTCTGGCAGTCTGTCAGCGCTAGACCCAGCCTTCACGCTCGACCGGTTCGTAACCGGACCAGGCAATCAACTTGCTCATTCCACGGCGACGGCTGTCGCGGAACGACCCGGCGAGGCTTATAATCCGTTCTACGTTTACGGGGCCGCCGGACTTGGAAAGACGCACCTGTTGCAGGGCGTCGTCCACGCTGCGGTCGACCGCTACGGCGACGGCCAATGCCTTTACGTATCGTGTCGAACTTTCGTTAGCGATGCGATTCGGGCGATGGAGGATGGGCGGGGAGGAGAACTTCGCGAACGGTATGGGACGGTCGCTCTGCTCGCGCTCGACGACGTACACCTGCTCGCCGGACGCGAACGAAGCGAGGAAGAGTTCTTCCATATTTTGAACCTGTTGTTAGCCTCGCAACGACAGGTCGTATTGGCCGCCGATCGCGCGCCGTCGGAGGTTCCGGGCCTGCAGGAGCGTCTGGTGAGTCGTCTAAGCGCCGGCCTCGTGGTAGCCCTCGATGCCCCTTGCTTGGAGACGCGGATGGCGATCGTTCGGGACAAGGCGAGC
>JAGVHG010000187.1 GCA_020056715.1 Phycisphaerae bacterium
AATCAATACGAAAATCACGGCAACCTTCAGCGAGGCGATGGATACTCCGACGATCACCACCGCAACCTTTACGGTGGCTGGCCCGGGCACGTCGCCCGTTTCCGGCGACGTAACCTACGCGGCCGTCGGCAGCACTGCGACCTTCACGCCCGCGGCCAATCTCGCACTCAATACGTCCTACACGGCCACAATATCCACCGCGGTCCGCGACCTCGCCGGCAATGCCCTGGCCGTCAACAAAATCTGGACGTTTACAACGGCTGCGACCTCACCCTGACTACAGGTGGGAATACCGGCGGAACCACGGGCGGAAGCGCCGGAGGTACCGCGGGCGGTGGAAGCACAAGCGGAAGCGGCACGTGCGGCGCGGGATTCTGCCGTGATCGTTGCGGGAGGTGTACGCCGTAGGCTGTAGACCTTAGGCCGTAGGCAATAGGCAAGTCAAAAGGTCCGTTCGACGAAACCCGTGTCGATGGTCGCTTCGACGAAATCGGGATGGGCCATTATTCTGCGCAAGAGAGGCAGAGTCGTCTTGACGGGCTTGATGATAAACTCGTCGAGGCAGCGTTGCATGCAGCGGATGGCTTCGGGGCGCGTCGGTTGGTGGACGATCACCTTGGCGAGCAGCGAGTCGTAGCGTGGTGAAATGCGGCAGCCATCGTGCCCGTAGGTGTCCACGCGGACGCCCAGACCGCCGGGGGGTCGGAACTTCGTGATGACGCCGGCGCAGGGCCGGAACTTTTCATCGGGGTCCTCGGCGTTGACGCGACATTCGATGGCGTGGCCGCGGGGCTTCACGGATTTCTGGTCGAAGTCCAACTTCTTGCCGGCCGCGACCCTAATCTGTGTCTTAATCAGATCAAGACCCGTGGTCATTTCGGTGACGGGGTGCTCGACCTGGATGCGGGTGTTAACCTCGATGAAATAATACCGGCCCTTGGCGTCCACCAGGAACTCGACGGTGCCGGCGCTGAAGTACTTGGCGGCCTTGCAGATTTTGACGGCACAGGCGCAGAGATCAGCGCGCGTTCGGGCGTCGATTGCGGGAGAGGGCGATTCCTCGACGAGCTTCTGATAGCGCCGCTGCAAGGTGCAGTCGCGTTCAAAGAGATGGACGACGCTGCCGTGGGTGTCGGCGATGACCTGCACCTCGACGTGGCGAGGGCGGTCGATGTAGCGCTCGATATAGACGTCGCGACTGTTGAAGGCCCCGTCGGCCTCTTGCTTGGCTTGCTTGACGGTCGCGAGCAAATCAGTCTTGTCGTGGACGATGCGCATGCCGCGCCCGCCGCCGCCGGCGGCGGCCTTGATGATCACCGGAAAACCCACGCGGTCGGCGATGCGGATGGTCTCGTTGTCATCCTCCAAGATGCCGTCGCTTCCCGGAACGGTGGGGACTTTGATTCGTTTGGCAAGGGCCCTGGCGTTGGCCTTGTCGCCGAGAAGCTGCATCGCCTCGACGCTGGGGCCGATGAACTCGATGTTGCAGGCCCGGCACTTCTCGGCGAACTGGGCGTTTTCGGCGAGGAAGCCGTAGCCGGGGTGGATAGCGTCGGCGCCGCAGACCTCGGCCGCTGCGATCAAGCGATCGCTCTTGAGGTAGCTGTCGCGGGGAGCCGGGCCGCCGATGCAAATGGCGCGATCGGCTAAATCCAAGTATTCCGCCCCGCGATCCTCCTCGGAGAAGACGCAGACCGCCTCGACGTTGAGTTCGCGGCAGGCGCGGATGATCCGCAGGGCGATCTCACCTCGGTTGGCGATGAGGATGCGTCGAAACATGGTATCCTGATCGATCCTACGGCTACGGAAAAGGTAGCACTCGCCCGGATGACGCGGCCTCAGCCGGCATGGGATCGGGCGAGTGAATCAATGGGGACGGATCAAAAACAAGGGCTGACCATACTCGACGGCCTCGCCGTCCCGCACGAGGATCCGTTCGACCGTTCCGGAGGTCTCGGCCTTGATCTCGCTGAAGACCTTCATGGCCTCCAAGACGCAAACCACCGTGGAAGGCCCGACATTGCTCCCGACCTGAACGAACGTCGGAGAGTCGGGGTCGGGTGAGGCATAAAACGTGCCCACCATGGGCGAGTGAATCTCCTGAAACTCGACCCCGACAACCTCGCCGGGCAGTTTGGCTTCCGGAGAGATCGGCAAATCGCCGTACGCATGGGCGGGAGCGTGAACGGCATGCAAGATAGGCGTGTCGTTCGAGTTGGGGTTGGGGCGGCGGAGGTTGACCTCGACCTCGCCGTCACGCAAGGACAACTCGACCAAGTCGTTGGCGACCATCATCTCGACGAGCTGTCGAATACGATCTATTTCGAGCAACGGTTCAACTCTCTGAATGCGGAATGCGGAATGCGGAATGCGGAACAAACGAACCCCTGAGAACGATGGGTTCAAACCGGCTTTTCACCATTCCGCATTCACCATTCCGCATTTCTAAACAACCGCGTCTTCCAGCTTCTTACCTAAGCGAGTAAGGACTCGCCCGCCGGTTGGCGTCACCAGGATGTCATCCTCGATCCGCACGCCACCGACGCCGGGCAAGTATATACCCGGTTCGACGGTGACGATCATCCCCGGCTCCAACTCTTCCTTCGACCGAAAGCTAAGCGACGGCGGCTCATGCACATCGAGTCCCAATCCGTGCCCCAGGCCATGGGTGAAGGCGTCGCCGTAGCCGGCATCGGCGATTATTTTCCGCGCGGCGGCGTCGACGTCGCACATCCGCCGGCCTGGTTTCACGGCCGCGATCCCGGCGAGCTGCGCTTCCAGCACGATGCGATAGACCTCGCCGAGCTTGGGCGGGATACTACCGACGAAGACCACGCGGGTCAAATCGCTGCAATAGCGTCCGACCTGCGCGCCCCAGTCGAAAAGAACGGCGCTGCCGCGCTTCACCTTGCGAAGGCCGGGGTGGGCGTGGGGGACGGCGGCGTTGGAGCCTTCGGCGCAAATCGTGGGGAAGGCCGGGGATGACGCCCCGCGGCGTTTCATTTCGTATTCCAGCCGCGCGGCCATCTCCAATTCCGTCTGGCCGACGCGAATCGTGGCCAACATCGCGGTGTAGCCGTCCTCGGCGACGCGGATCGCCTTGCGCATGGCGGCAACTTCACCATCGTCCTTGAGACGGCGCATCCCGCCGACGATGGGCGGGGCGATGATGAGGCGCGTGGCCTGGTTGCGTTTCTTGAGTTCCGCGTGGTCGCCGACGGTGAGGCAGCCGGATTGGACGGCGAGTTTTTTGATCTTGAGTTCCTTACACGCCTTGACGATCTCGTCGTTG
>JAGVHG010000145.1 GCA_020056715.1 Phycisphaerae bacterium
ATGAGCAACGCCGTCGCCGGCGGCAACAGCTTGAGCGCTTCAACGAGCCGCTCGGCGCTCTGCACGACCGTCTCCGGAGTACCGAGCAGCGACTGTTGCAGTACGTTGACCTCATGCGCGGGAACCCAGGCGGACAGGCCGATCAGGATCGCCGCGACGAAGTGCCATGCCCGTGGCATCCGAAGCGAGAAGGTGTTGACGATATCCACTTTCCAGTAGATCAAGATCGCAACGGGCAAGAGCACAAAGAGCAAGGGCATCAACCAGGCCGTGCCGTACAATTGGCCCACCGCGGCCTCATCCAAGCCCGGTGATAACGCCGATTGCACGAAAAACCAGGTCGGGAACAGCAACGCCGTCACCAACAGACTCATGGAGACGGACGGGCGGGCCGAGGGCTTCATCATCCTCCGAGTGAACGCCCCGCGTAGCGAACCGGAGTCGGCGAAAACCACCGACTCCTGCCCGAAGACGTTGGCCGCGACCGCCACCGCGGCCCCGGCGTAGAGCGTGGTCGAAAGAAGCACCATCACCACTTCCCACGGCCCCACCGCGGCGCCGAGCAACAATTCTTTCGCCAGCAGCACCATGTTCCCCACGGGCATCACCAGCATGATCCCTTCGAGGCGCGTGGCCGGCAGGGCGGCGACCCCGCCCGGAATCAGCACCGCTAGGATCACCGGCGTGACGTAGTTCTGGGCCTCCTTGAAGGTCCGCGCGTAGCTGCACACCGCGATCATGATCGCCGACATCAGCACGGCGAACGGAATGAGGGCGACGAGGATGAACAACATCTTGGCGATGGGCACGTGCCCGCCGGTGCTGGCGATCAACTTGTCGAATCCGCCGAAGTAGACCGTGGCCGTCACGCTGCCCAGATTGAGCGCCGCACCCATGATGGCAACCGTGGTTACTACGAGGAACTTGCCGACGATCAAATCAATCACCGGCACCGGACAAACCATCAGCGACTCCAGCGTCCCCCGCTCCCGCTCCCCGGCGGTCAGGTCGATCGCCGGATAAATCGCTCCGGTAATGGTCATGAGGATCAGGATCAGCGGCAGGATCTGGCCGAGAATCGACGAAGGCGCCGCAAGATCGACCGTCTCGACGGTGTACGGTTCGAGAAAACTCTTCGGCAGACCCCGCTCGTGGAGTCGGGTGTTTTGCAACCGTTCGTTCGTTCGTAGCAGCAGTTCCTCGACGCGACGACCGGCCGACCTCCCCCGCGGCTCTTCGTAGTCCGCGTGAACATGCACCTTTACCTGACGCTCGATGGAATCGACCAGCGTCTCGCCGTCGAAGATGATCCCGACCGGGATCTGCCGCTCGCGGATGGCCCGTTGCAGGTCCTCCAGCGAGTCGAACACTTGAACTTTGGCGTCGTCGAGCGGCGTAGGTAAATCCTTCGCCTCATCGCTTTCGGGATCGAGGCGGGCCTTATCCCTAGCCAGGGCGGCGGCGTCAAACTGAATGAGTTGGGAGAGCATGATGCGATGACGATCACCGGCCACGCCGATCACCAACGCCTCCTGCTCCATCGCCTCTTTCTGATAACTGACCGCCTGCACCGAGCCGAGCATCAACAGCGGATAGAGCACGATGGGCACCACGATCATGGCGATCAGCGTCCGCCGGTCGCGCAGAATGTCGATCAATTCCTTAACGTAGATGGTGCGGATGCGGTGGGTAAAGGTCATGCGCCCGCCGCTCCGACGCCTTGGTCGGCGTGGATGATCTTCAGAAAAATGTTGCTGAGCCGCCGCTCTCCGGTCTCCGCCCGCAACGTGTCGAGGTCGCCTTCCGCGACCAGCCGGCCGTCGTGCAGCAGGCCGATCTTGTCGCACATCGTCTCGGCCTCATCGAGATAGTGGGTGGAGAGGATGATCGTCTTGCCTGCGTGCCGCTCGCGCTTGATGAAGTCGAGGATCACGCGGTTGCTGAGCACGTCTAGCCCCAGCGTCGGCTCGTCCATGACCAGGATCGGCGGATCGGCCACCAGGGCACGGGCGATGTTGACCCGCTGTTTTTGTCCCGTCGAGAGCGCTCCGCAGCGAAGGTGCGAGAAGTCGTCGATGCCCAACCAGGCGATGAGCTGCTCGGCCCGCGCTTGAGCCGCGCCGCGCTCCATGCCGTGTAGACGGGAGAAATAGATGAGCAGTTCCCTGGCCGAGAGCCTTTGATAAAGCCCAGTGTTGGCGGTCAGAAAACCCAATACCCGTTTGACCTCCTGCGGCTGGGTGGCCACGTCGTACCCCGCAAGTGATGCGCTCCCGCTCGTCGGAGCCATCAGCCCGCTGAGCATCCGCAGCGTGGTTGTCTTACCGGCCCCGTTGGGACCGAGCAGCCCATAGATTTGCCCTTCGCCAACGCGAAAGCTCAAACCATCGACGGCTCGCTTCTCGCCTCCGTCAGGATTGGGGAACGTCTTCACCAAATTGTCAGCCACCACCATGTCCATCGCGGCGGCATTGTAGCGTAAGGCCGCATTCTTGCGCCGCACCCATTTTTGACCGGCGCTGATACCTACACGACGACCCCACGGCGTGTTATGATGATCGAGTGACAAGGGTTGCGGTTTATTCTGTGCACTAACAAGGAGCATCACGATGTCAGGTGAAACGCGGATTGAAAAAGACAGCATGGGCGAGATGACCGTACCGGCGAACGCCTATTGGGGCGCTTCGACGCAGCGGGCGGTCGAGAACTTCCCGGTCAGCGGCTACCGCTTCGGGCGGAGGTTCATCCGCGCCATGGGGCTGATCAAGCAAGCGGCGGCCAAGGTCAATCGCGACCTCGGCAAGCTCGACCCCAAGCTCGCGGACATGATTGTCACGGCGGCCCAGCAGGTCATCGACGGCCGCCTCGACGACCATTTCGTGCTCGACATCTTCCAGACCGGCTCGGGCACCAGCACCAACATGAACGCCAACGAGGTCATCAGCAACCGGGCGATCGAGCTGGCCGGAGGGAAGATCGGCTCCAAGGCTCCCATCCATCCCAACGACCACGTCAACATGGGCCAGTCGTCCAACGACGTGATCCCGGCGGCGATCCATGTCGCCGCCGCGGAGGCGATGCAGGTCGATTTGATCCCCACTCTGCAAGCCCTCGGTGAGAGTCTCGACCAAAAGGCCAAGCAATTCGACAAGATCGTCAAGATCGGTCGAACGCACCTGCAAGACGCCACGCCCGTACGCCTCGGCCAGGAGTTCGGCGGTTACGCGCGGCAGGCGAAGCTCTCCGCCATGCGGGCGATGAAGGCCGTACGGGCCTTGCGTGAATTGCCCATCGGCGGAACGGCCGTCGGCACGGGCATCAACACTCATCACGAATTCGGGCGGCGGATATGCGAGGTATTGAGTTCTGCGACAGGCATCGAGTTTGTCGAGGCCGAGGATCATTTCGAAGCCCAGGCCGCTAAGGACGCCGTTTGCGAGGTCAGCGGACAGCTCAAAGCCGTCGCCCTCGCGCTCACCAAGATCGCCAATGATCTGCGACTTCTCGGATGCGGTCCGCGGTGCGGCATTGGTGAAATCAAACTCCCCGAAACCCAGCCCGGAAGCAGCATCATGCCCGGCAAGGTCAATCCCGTGATGTGCGAGATGCTCATTCAGGTCTGCGGCCAGGTGATCGGCAACGATTTGGCGATCACTTTCGGCTGCCGCGAGAGTTTCTTTGAGTTGAACGTGGGCATGCCGTTGATGACGCACAACCTATTGGAATCAATCCGCCTGCTATCGTCCGGCGTTCGGGTATTCACCGACCGCTGCGTTTCGGGCATCGAGGCCAATGAGAAGCGCTGCGCCGAGTTGATAGAAGGCTCACTGGCCATGTGTACTAGCCTCGCCCCGCTTGTCGGCTACGACAAAGCCGCCGCCATCGCCAAAGAAGCCTTCGCCTCCGGCAAAACCGTCCGCCAGGTCGCCAAGGAAAAGAAAGTCATATCCGACAAGGAACTAGACAAAGCGCTCGATCCGATGTCGATGACGGAACCGGGGTAGCTACGAGTTACGAGTTACGAGTTACGAATTACAACTGGTCGAATACCGATTTGCGATTTGCGATTGTCGATTCAGAGCAGCGACCGGGAGGAAGCGGGCAGCGCATGGGCAATGAGTGCCACTGGCGGCTTGTCCGCCAGTGTCCTATGTTGACACCGCCGCAGGTCAACCGACATGAGCGACCCGACGCCGAGTGAGCTCGCCCAGGCTTGGCAAAACGCCACCGACGCCGAGGTCATTCGCGGAATCGCCAGTCCCGCCGATTACACTTCCGAAGCGCTCGAAGTTTTGCAGAGTGAGGCCCACCGTCGCGGAATTGATCTTGGCGCCGCGTTTACGCAAACCACGCTCGAGGAATCCGTCTACCTTCGCCTGCTCTCGCCCATAGTTCGACTCATCCGGGTGTTCTTGGCATTCCTTTGGCGGCATCGTTTGCTTGCCGCGTTCGGTTACGGGGTCGCATTTCGCGCCGCCAGCGGAGTGATCGCTTCACATGTGCCATACATTCACCCGTTTCTGTGGACGGGATTCTGGTTGGCGGCGTATATCGGTGGTCTCGGCTGGCTCTGTAGGCCGCTGCGCGTATACAAGCGAGTCGCTTGCATCGCTCTGTTTGGATTCTTGGGAGTGGCCACGGTGTTGCTTGCTGATGTGATCGCATTCTATCGAAGGTTTCCCACCATCAACTCTCGGAATGACGTCTATTATGTTGTCGGACCCTGGATTATTGGTTGGCTTTTACCTGTTGCGCTACTTTTCGGCGTCGTTTTTCTACGAAACCGCTACAGTCCAGTTTATCTACCTGGACACTGTGTCAAATGTGGATACGACCTTCAAGGCCTCCCCGAGCCGCGATGTCCCGAGTGCGGAAAGCCGTTTGAACCCCAGGAAACAAAACCGTGACTTGCTGTGCCGCGCGTCGGGATTGACCGTATTACCCCGATCGGCTACTAAAAACAACTTATGTTCGACACTCTCACCAACAAGCTGAACGACGTCTTTCGCGGCCTCCGCGGGCGGGGGAAGATCAGCGAAGGCAACGTGGGCGAGGTGATGCGCGAAATCCGCACCGCCTTGCTCGAAGCCGACGTGAACCTCGACGTCGCCCGCGCCTTTTGCGACGAAGTTCAACAGAAAGCCATCGGCGCCGAGGTCATCAAGACCCTCAAGCCGGCGGACGTGATGGTCAAGCTAGTCTACGATGAGCTGGTCCAGATCATGGGCCCCGTCGATCCGCGCATCCCCTTTATCACTCCCGGCCCGACGGTGTTGCTCATGGCCGGTCTGCAAGGATCGGGCAAGACGACCACCTGCGGCAAGATGGCCAAACTGCTCGTCAGTCGCGCGAAGCGGCCCTTGCTTGTCGCCGCCGACCTGAAGCGTCCGGCGGCCATAGATCAACTCGAAGTGCTCGGCCAGCAGGTCGGAGTGCCCGTCTACGTCGAGCGCGGGCATCAGAACGCGGTGAAGGTCTGCCGTAACGGGATCATCGAAGCGCGAAAGACCGATCGCGACGTTGTCATACTCGACTCCGCCGGTCGCTTGGCGATTGATGACGACTTGATGGACGAAATCGCTAAGGTTGCGGAGGCCACCAACCCTCAACAAATCTACCTCGTCCTCGACGCCATGACCGGCCAAGACGCGGTCCACACCGCGAAGGTCTTCAATGAACGTCTCGAACTCGACGGCATCATCCTCACTAAGTTCGACAGCGACACCCGCGGCGGCGCGGCCCTGTCCGTCAAACGCGTCACGGGCAAGCCGATCAAATTCATCGGCGTGGGCGAGAAGCTCGACGCCCTGGAGGAGTTCCACCCCGAGCGCATCGCGGGACGGATCCTGGGCATGGGCGATATCCTGTCGCTCGTCGAGCAGGCCCAAAAGCAGTACGACCAAGAGGAAGCGGCCCATCTCGAAGCTAAGATGGCCTCGGGCAAGTTCACCCTCGACGACTTCCTCGTGCAAATTCGCAAGATGAAGGAGATGGGGTCGATGAAGGACCTCCTCAAGAAAATCCCCGGCATGGCCGACATGGTCGGCGACCAGGAGATTGACGAGACCGAAATCGTCCGCTTTGAGGCCGCCATTCAGTCCATGACCCTACAGGAACGGGCCAACCCCAAACTCATCGACACCTCCCGCCGCCGCCGCATCGCCCGCGGCGCGGGCGTCGATCCCGCGGACGTCAGTCAGCTCGTCAAGCAGTTCGAGCCTATGCGCAACATGATGAAGATGATGTCCGGCCAAGGGTTCATGCAGCGGCTGAAAATGGGCACACAGTTTTCCAAGATGATGGCCGGCGGGGGCATGCCCAAGTTCAAATCCAACACCACCGCCACCAAACGCGTCCTCTCAAAAAAAGATAAACGCAAACGCCGTCGCCGATGAACTCGGCGATATTTGACTACCTCGCCCAGCGTGTGCGTCCACGCGTCTTTTACCGGTCGTAAGATTTTTTAAGTCCGTTTCCAGCTCCGTGGCCTTCCCCTATTGGACTGTGAAGGTAGGCAAATCGTACGTTTCTATTGTTTGGTATGAATGGCGGGGGGAAGTTATGCAGTTCAGCGATCCTATGTTCCTGAAATCCTACCATTCCAAACCAAAGACAAGGCGTTGCCGTGTTCGGCCGGAACTTCCGGAAGTGCAGGCTGGGCGGGATGCGACGGGCAAATCGGACGGAGCGTGTTCTCGTCGGGCGCCACAGTTGGCGTAACGCACAATCGCGTCGAAGGGAGGGGGGAGGAGGAACCCATGTGTCATAGTTTCGGTCGCAGAGAATCCGCGCGTCGGCGCGGGGTCACCGTCGTTCTAGTCGTGATGGCCCTCGTTGTTCTGATGGGGTTCGCGGCGCTGAGTGTGGACGTGGGGGCGATGTACAATGCGCGAAATGATCTGCAGCGTGCGGCCGACTCCGCGGCGTTGGCGGCCGCGGCGCGGCTCGGCGACTTCGAGCAAGGCGATCCGTTGGTGTTGGCAAGGGCGGACGCGGGCGCCTACACACAGATGAACGAGGTCCTTGGCCGCACCATGACGCTCGATTCCAACGCGGACGTGACGTTCCTGCGGGCCGACTACAACCAGGCCGCCAATGCATACACTTTCACGCCGACGGAGGTGATGCCCGACGCCGTCCGCGTCCGCGTGCGAATGACGGAGGATTCACCGAACGGGCCGCTTTCACTGTTCTTCGCCGGCATCTTCGGCATATTGTCAACGGACGTATCGGCCTCGGCGACGGCAACGGTGGTTCCGCGAGACATCGCCATCGCGTCGGACTTGTCCGCCTCCCACACCGACGACAGCGAGCTTGGCCACTATCAGAGCACGACGATCAACCTCTATGACGTGTGGAACGCGCTGCCCGGAGGGGCCTTCGAGATGGGGTCTGTCTGGGATCAGGCCGCCATTCCGCCGTCATGGATCGACGAACATGGATTTGCTGCTCAGGCGGCGGGACCGGCTTGGGGGTACATGGAGAAGATGGGCTATGGAACGATGAACATTGACAGCGCCTACAGCCCGGTTACGGACCCCGGATTGGTCCGGCTGGCCTATGCGCAGTCTTGGAGCAATGCCCAGCTCACTACTTACCTCACCAATCAAGGCTACAACGCTGCGGAACGCACCGCGATCATGACCAATTCAGCGTCGGACAGCAGCACGGTTTATCCGCTTCGCGTTTCGGTGGCCCTGGGTCTGGCGACGTGGAACAGCGGCATCGCCGGCGGTCGATGGTCCACGTACGGGCAGCCGGCTGGCAACGGGAACACCTCCATCAGCGCCTCGGAGACGGTATGGGCCGAGCAGCTCATGGGACGGAGCCTCAGTAGCTCCGCGACCATTTGGACCGACTACATCAACAATTACATGAGGCAAACCGGCAACGAGATGTACGCCGCTAACGCCAACTTCCGATATCGCTACGGAGTCAAGACGTTCGCCAACTATCTGCTTGAGTTCCGACCGCAGAACAACCAGACGCCCGAACTGGCCAACACGCCGGCGCAGCCGATGCAAGCGGTGAAGGACTCGGTACGTCACTTGATGGACGTGCTCGTCGGCCTGGATACAGAGGACCACGTTTCCCTGGAGGTTTACGGGCAGACCGCACGACATGAGATCAATCTCACCAACAATTTCTATCAGATCAGCGACCGGCTGAACCAAATGCAAGCCGCACACTACGACCGCAACACGAACATGGGCGGCGGGATCCAGAGAGCGATGGAGGAGCTAAGCAGCGTCCGGGCCCGGTCAACCTCCCGAAAGACGATCATTTTGCTGACCGACGGACTGGCCAACGTCACGGCGACCGGCGCCTTTAGTTATCCCGGCGGCGCGGCCTACGCCCTGCAGAAGGCGCAAGAGGCGGCGGACCGGGGCTTCCGCATTTTCGCGGTGAGCGTCGGCACCGAGCCCGACCTTAACCTCATGGACCAAATTGCGGATATCGGACACGGCGAGCACTTCCACGCCGAGGGATCGATTGAACAGTATAGTGCCCAGCTCGATTCGATCTTTGCC
>JAGVHG010000024.1 GCA_020056715.1 Phycisphaerae bacterium
AACTTGATCCAAGTCTGCGTCGCGTGTTTCTCGGGCGAGGCCCTCGAAGCCCACAAGACAGCGTCCGCGCGCGTCGGGGCGATCAAGGACGGCGCCTTCCGGCTGATTGGTGAACGTCTCACTGCCGGAAAACCGGTGACAGAATACGACGTCCAACAGAACATAGTCGCTGCTTTCGCGTCTGCGGGACTCGAAGCCACCGAATCGCCCATCGTCGGCGTCAATGCCCACAGCGGCGACCCGCACTACGAACCATCGGCCAAGTCCCCGACCCCCATCCGTCGCGGCGACTGGGTGTTGATCGACCTATGGGCCAGAACCCCGGGCGAACAAAACATCTATTCTGACATTACGTGGGTGGGATTCGCCGGAAAAGACGTCCCGGCTAAGCACAAAGAAGTTTTCCAGGTCGTCCGTGCAGCTCGCGACCGCTCATTGGAGCGCGCCGTTCAAGCATGGAAAAAGGGTGAACGCATCCAGGGGTGGCAACTGGACGACGCCGCACGCAATGTCATCATCGACGCCGGGTACGAGAAATACATCCGCCACCGCACCGGCCACAGTCTCAGTCCCGGCCCGATGGTCCACGGAATAGGAATGAACCTCGACAACCTCGAAACTCATGACACACGGGAAATGCTGCCCGGACTTGGCTTCACCATCGAGCCGGGGATTTATCTGCCCGAATTCGGCGTGCGCTTGGAGATCAATGTGTACGTCGCCCCGAAAACCGGACCGATCGTCACCTCGGTCTTGCAAGACGAGATTGTGCTGATTGCGTAAGAGTGCATCCGAAAACCCCCTCACCCTACCCTCTCCCCCAGCGGTGGAGAGGGGTTCTAGGTCGCACTCTTATGAAATCTTTGGATGTCTGAGCACGGCTCGGTTACAATCCGGTTGTCGGGTCGTCCTTCGACCTGTCGACGTTACAACGGAGGATTCTTCCGATGGTTACTAAACTCGTAGTCGCACTGGCCGCTATTCCGATTGCCGGAATCGTCCTGAAGTTTATGTTTTGCTGAGGGCACTCACTCAGCAAGCTCGGTTCGGGCATGATCATTCTCGGCGTTCCCTTGGTCGTGGGTGTGGCGATGCGGCCCCGCAGTCCCAGGTAACAGTCCTCGTCAGACGGCCGCCTTTGGGGCGACGACCATTTCACGATCCGACGTCCTGCGGAGGGCTTCAGACATGACCTTCGATTATCGAAGCGTCGAACTGCTCAAGGATGCTCTGCGGTCGCTCGAGGAGGGGTTTCGCCATTTACCCGATCTCTCCGAGCGCATCGACCCCGAGGAGGTTCGCAGCGCGCTTCTCGCGACTGCCGAGCGATTGCGAGACAACTTTCCGTATCACCACCCTTTGTACATCGGCCAAATGTTGAAGCCGCCGCATCCCGTCGCCCGACTGGCGTACGCCCTGGCGATGTGGATCAACCCCAACAACCACGCCCTCGACGGCGGCCGGGCGAGTTCCGCCATGGAAAAGGAAGCCGTCGCGCAAATCGCCCGCATGTTCGGGTGGGAGACGCACTTGGGGCATTTGTGCAGCGGCGGCACGATGGCCAACTTCGAAGCCCTGTGGATTTCACGCGAACTTCGCCCCGGCAAATCCGTCGCCGCTTCGACTCAAGCCCACTACACCCATTCTCGACTGGCCGCGGTGCTTGGGATGCCGTTCACTTCCATCGATGCCGATGCCCGTGGAAGAATGGATCTTGCGGCGTTGGAGAGGGCGCTGGTGACGGGCGACGTGGGCACGGTGGTCGTGACACTGGGCACAACGGCCGCCGGTGCTATGGATCCGTTGCCGGAAGTGCTCGACCTGCGGAAGCGCTACGACTTCCGCATCCACGTGGACGCGGCCTACGGCGGCTACTTCACGCTCGCAAGCAACTTGGACGCAAAGACGCGCCGCGCGTTTGACGCCATCGCCCAGGTGGATTCGATCGTTGTGGACCCTCACAAGCACGGACTGCAACCCTACGGTTGCGGCTGCGTCTTGTTCCGCGATCCCGACGTGGGGCGGTTCTATCGGCACGACTCGCCCTATACCTACTTCAGCTCGGGCGACCTGCATCTGGGGGAGATATCCCTCGAATGTTCGCGGCCGGGAGCATCGGCCGCGGCCCTCTGGGCGACCCTGCGGGTTTTCCCCCTGGAGAGGCGTGGAGCTTTCGCCGCCGATCTTGATGCGTGCCGCGAGGCGGCCATGGCACTGCACGACGCCTTACAGACCGACACGCGGTTCGTACCGCTGTTCCCGCCCGAACTGGACATCGTTTTGTGGGCGGTCCGCGCCTCAACCGCCCGCGAGGCGTCGGCGCTGGCCCAACGTGTGTTTGAGGCCGCCGCGAAACGCGATTTGCATCTCGCCTTAGCGACGATTCCGCGAGCCATGGCCGAACCCGCGGCGGCGGTCCGCGACTGGGACGCCGCCGACCTCCTCTGTCTGCGGGCCTGCGTGATGAAGCCGGAACACAGCGAGTGGATGCCTGAGATTCTCAATCGCCTTCAGGCCGCTGCCGACGACGTGTGCGGCGTTCGGAGCGGAACCTGATGTCGTTATCGGTCTGCGGTGAACCCGGTCCGGACCGATACTATCCGCCCTGAAGACGGGCCGGCATCAACGACAATGGCAAGGGACGGCCAGGCGTACGAATTGGCCGATACAACTGAGGAAATGTCCGGGCCGGGGACGATCCTCTTGGGCCGCGAAAAGACAGGACGTACAACGAATCGAAAGACGGGTAAGGGTGTCAGAACATGGCAGCAGCAAGCGAACATTCATCCACGTCCGACGCGCTGGAAATCCAGAAGCTGGTCACGTCCGCCCAGGAGCAGGGGACGCCCGATCACTACAC
>JAGVHG010000011.1 GCA_020056715.1 Phycisphaerae bacterium
CAGCGCACGGA
The DNA here is from genome assembly GCA_020056715.1 of Phycisphaerae bacterium. Classification (GTDB taxonomy): domain Bacteria; phylum Planctomycetota; class Phycisphaerae; order UBA1845; family UBA1845; genus SBAX01. Next base: position 12 of record JAGVHG010000011.1, read on the forward strand.
GGACCTTCTTGGCCGCTTTGCGGTCCTGGAGGATCCCGGATTCGGTCATTTCAAGCTGCAACTGGCCGGGTTCCATGCCCACGCGTTGAACCGTCCTGACGATCTGCTCGACCAAGTCCTTCTCGGCCAAGTGAATCCGCGACATGTTAACGCTGATGTAGGCGGGCGCCCGATCCGGGGCCTGCTGCCGCCACTTCATAAACTGGGCACACGCTTGCTCGAAGATCCAGTTACTTAGCGGCAGGATCAACCGCGTCTCCTCGGCGATGGGGATGAACTCGCCAGGTGAGACCAGCCCGCGCGTGGGATGATCCCAACGGACGAGGGTTTCCACGCCGAGAAGTTCCCCATCTTCCAGGGATACGATCGGTTGGTAAACGAGGAAGAATTGGTCGGTGCGGGCGCCCCAATCCTTGAGCTGGGAGACTGAAGTGGGTGGGTGGCCCACCTCCTTTGGAGGTGGGGGAGGCGAAGATGCTTGAGTATTGCACTGAGCGTAAATCATCGACTCCCCCAGGTCCAACGGACCTGGGCCACCAGCCGCCGCCCCTGGACCACCCACTTCCACCGCAAGCGGTGTGACACACCCGCCGATGGCCGTCCGCAGATCGTTTTCGATCTGAAGACGATTCTGAACGGCCGTTTGCATACTCACATCGAACAAGATGAAGCACGCCTTGCCGCGTGCTTTCGCTTCGTACATGGCGGTGTCGGCGTCGCGCAGGATGTCATCCGCATTATCATATTGGGCATTGCTGCATACGATCCCGATGCTCGCCGTCGAGCGAACCTCGTACTCGCCCAGTTGATAGGGGGTCTCAAGGTCTTTGAGCAATCGGTTGGCCACCGTGGCGGCGTCCTCCGGCCTCTTGATGCAATCCAATAGAATAACGAACTCATCGCCGCCCAGCCGGCTCACCGACGTGCCTTCCGCATCGTGGCTCATCGAATCGCCGGTCCGCAGGCTTTCCCGGAGCCGCGCGGCGATCGCCTGAAGGAGCATATCGCCGACCTCATGCCCCAGGCTGTCGTTGACGAGCTTGAAGCGATCAAAGTCAAGGAACAGTACCGCAAAGTGGTATTCGGTCAGCCGCTTGGCGCGTTCAATAGCGTGCTGCAGACGATCATGGAGGAGCGACCGGTTGGGCAGGCCGGTGAGCTTGTCGGTACGCGCCGCCGATCGAAGGTCACCCTCCATCTGCTTCCGCGTCGTGATATCCCGCAGGAAGCAGTTGAAAGTGAACCCGCCGCTGTAGGAAACCACCGAGAGACTGAGTTCGACGGGGAACTCGCGGCCGTTGCGATGCAGGGCGGTCAACTCCAGGCGCTGGCTCAGAACACGACTCCGGCTGGTTTGCTGGAAGCGGCCCAGCCCCGTCCGGTGCGCATCGCGGAAGCGCTCGGGGATGACGGTCTCAGCCAGCTCGCGACCCACGGCCTCCTCGGCCGTCCAGCCAAATACCTTTTCGGCCTGCGGGTTCCAGGTTGTGATGACGCCACGCTTGTCCATGCTGATGATCACGTCCTGGGCCGAGTCGAGAATACTCTGCGTCCGGGTGGCGTTATCTTCCAACGCCCTGTTGCTGGATGCGAGTTCGGCCGTTCGCTCGCGAACGCGGCGTTCAAGCTCATCGTGTGCATTTCGAAGCTCCGTATCTCGGTTCTGGACCTGTCCGACCATGAGATTGAAAGCATCGGCGAGATGGCCCAGTTCATCATCTGCTTGTTTGGTGACCCGCGTGTCGTAATTCCCCGTGTCAGAGATGGAGCGAGCTGCGTGAGCGAGGTCCGTCACGGGACGGAGCAGGGCGGTGCAGACCGGCGCAGCGATGAGCTGCGCCACCACCAGCGCTACGCCCAAGATCAACGCGGTCATAGCAATCTTCCAGAACATTTGATTGTAGACTACGTCCAATCCGTAGTCGACGATCACTGTTCCGATGGTTTCGTCCTTCAAACGGATCGTATGAACGAGCATCAAATGACGATTGGCGAACGTATGGCCGAGAGGTAAACCGCATGGGAACGAATCTTGTGCGTCCGCTGCAACCGAGTAGGTTGCAAACAGGGACTCATCCGGCTTGCAGACATACGCCGCCAGGACGCTGGGGTCCGCACGGAACGCCGACAGGGTCTCGACAGCGCTCTGGGAATCATCAAAGCTTACCGCAGCGCTCAGGTTCGCGGAGATGATTTCGGTCTGCACGGATACCTGAGACAATACACTTGCGTGCAGGTCACGCCACTCGTTTAAAAGCGATGCGGCCGCGGCGATCACCAGTCCGCTTCCGCTGGTCAGCGCTGCGAAGAAGAACAACTTACGTTTGAAGGTAATAGCCTGAGCGTTGGCCATTCCAGTTGTCTCGCGCTATGTGTGTCGGAACCCTAATCGCCCGTTTTGCCCTTTGGGGTTTCCCGGTCCTGCCCGACGGCTACGCCCTCAAAGGGGCGGGCCAGCTTCAACAATTGCGAACTTAGCTGCAGTTTCGCGGTTTCAGCGGCCTTCTTGTTCACCCAGAAAACGATCCGACCTTCTTCCATAACGAAGCCAAGGGTGCCGCCACTCTTTGCTAATTCCGTGCCTTCGCCGATCAGCAGGATCGGTAAACGCGAGAGAGCGGCAACCAGGCTGCCTGTGTCGTCGCCCAGCGAGCTGCTTACGTAGAGCAAATGACACTTTTTCACCGCCGATAAGTCGTCACCTACCCGCCATTGAAACCGCTGAACTTTGAGTTCCCGTCCCGAGACCGTCTTGTCCTTGATGGTTTGGTCGAGCAAGGGGCCGAACGGATCGGTCCCAGCGATTCCGATGATGATCGGACTGTGTTCATCTTGAAAAACGTCAGCCGGCCAGGTCACGAATTTGGTGAAATTAAGCAAGTACGCCGCTTTAACTTTGAGGGCCTTTTCTTCGTCCACGCTTTCGGACTGACCGTGGAGTGTTCCTCCGCGTATCAGGCTACTCGCGGCGACCATTGCGAAAAAAAGGAATGTCCGATTTCGTTTCATGAAAACGCGAGTATCCATGGCGCCCTACCGCGGGCGGATTTTCACACGAAACTCCGCATACACCATGCTGGGCACTTCGGCGTAGTTGAGAAAAAGCGTTCCGCCCTCTCCGTGGCTCTTGTCGCCAAGATTGCGAACGCCCACCGCGAACGACGCATCGTCCTTCCAGAACTCGTACTCCGCGCGCAGGTCCCATCGCAAGTACGAGTCGATGTTTCGATGGATGAACGGGAAATCGACATTGGGGGCGGTCGTGGCATCGACGTAGTACAAATGGCTGGACAGATGAAGATCGTC
>JAGVHG010000053.1 GCA_020056715.1 Phycisphaerae bacterium
AGCGATGGTCCGGTGCGTCTGCGGCGTCCGGATAGCGGTCAATGTCTGATGCGTCCCCAGTGTTTGGAGGATCTCGTGCCGCCGGATCATCAAGTCCGAATCGTATGGGCCTTGGTGGAGCGTCCGGACCTGAGCGGCTTTTACGACGCGATTCGCTCTCGTGGTGCGTCTCCGTGTCGTTCGGCCAAGGAACGGGTTGATCGAATTGAGCGTTCCTTGTCGACCTTGCCGCAGTTGGAGTCGGGCAAAGAGAAGGTTCGTCGCGAGATTGCGTCCTCCAAGCCCAAAGCGGTTCGGGCATCGACCACGGACGCCGCGTCCCGGTTGATGAAGCAGCCCGACGTCGGCTTTCGACCGGGCTATAACGTGCAGAAGTCCGCCGAGACGGAGTCTCGTGCCTTCGTGGTTGTGGAGGTGACCAACTCGGTGGTCGAAAGCGGTCAAGCCGAACCCATTCGTCAGGAAGTGGAATAGCGCAGCGGCGGGGCCGTGAAAGAGCATCGCAATGACGGCGGGTATTTGCGGCTGGAGGACAACGATGCCGCGGAAGGGGTGGGAGTGAAGGTCTAAGCTCCGCCCAAGCCGCCGCGTGACAAGGAGCAACGGGCCTCCGCTTGCGAGCCTCGCCGCGGCGACAGTCCGTCCGTGGCGGCGTGGCGTATGCGGATGGGAAGTGCGGCGGGTCCGTCGGTGTATCGCTTGCGGGCCGCGACCAGCGAGACGGTGAACGCCGAGCTTCGTGCCTACCGATCGCTGGATCGTATGTTGGTCCGAGGGATGGCGAAGGTCCGCTGCGTAGCCCTGTGGGCGGCGCTGGCTTACAACGTGGTGCACTTTGGAAGGATGCTGATGAGCTAAGGAAGTAATTCGCAGCGCTTGGCCCTGCGGATCGAGTGATCGTGATGCGTGCGACGCGGGATGGCGGAAGGTCCTACCGCAACCGGTCCGTCCCCTCCACACGCTGCGTGACTGCCGTAGGTTCAAGAGGGTCTTGATCCCTCTCGCGAAGTCGATTTCTTCACAGGCTCTCAGCATGACACTTGTTTCGTTGCCGTCCATTGGCAACTTTCTATAATGTAGCCGGTGAACGGAGAAGCATGAAACTTTACACCAAGCACGGTGACGATGGCTCGACAGGTCTGATCGGCGGAACGCGCGTGCTGAAAAACGATCCCCGCGTCGCGGCGTACGGCGACGTGGACGAGACCAACGCCGCGATCGGAGTGGTCATCGCCGGCTGCAACGACGACGAGACCGTCGCAACGCTCCGCGGCATTCAGGCCGATTTGTTTGTACTAGGCGCCGAACTTGCCACCCCCGCCGGAGAGCAGCCCAGGTTCCGAGTCGGCGAGTCGCACGTAAAACAACTTGAGAACTGGATCGACGCGGCATCCGCGGAGATTGCGCCGCTGCGGAACTTCGTTCTACCCGGCGGAACTGCGACGGCGGCCGGTCTTCACTTGGCTCGTACGGTGTGCCGACGAGCTGAGCGTGCCGTCGTCGGCCTCGCACAAATGCAGCCCGTCGGGCAATGGGCGATCGTCTACCTCAACCGCCTTAGCGACTTGCTGTTTGCCTTGGCGCGTCAGGCGAACAAGCGGTCGAACGTGGAGGACATCCCGTGGCATCCTCCGAAGGAAGGGTCAGGCGGCTAAGAGCGTGTTTACGAACCCCCTCTCCCTTCAAGGGAGAGGGCTGGGGTGAGGGTGAGATATCCAAGTAGCCGCGGATTTTCCCCCTCACCCAACCCTCTCCCCCAAGGGGGAGAGGGCTTTTTGTACACGCTCTAAGTCCAGGCGGCACGGTTGAACCGTTAGGTCTGAACGCCGTAGTACCGGAACTAAGCCCGTGAGGCATTCTCGATGATGGGACGTAGCGATCCATGAACATGATCCGCATTGGTGAACGGGATGTCTTGCGGCCACTGCACGTCGTAATGATATTCTTGGTCTCGATGACCCTCGCGGGCGGGTTCCTCCTGCTTAGTGCGGCCGAGTCCTCTACGCTGGTGGACGGCGCCGTCGAATGGCACGTCGAGTCTCCGCTCCGTGCCGTCGTGCAGTTGCTTTGCCTGAACTACCAGTTGCCGACGATCAATGCCGGGGAAATCAAAGGCTATATCCTGGGCATCGGCGCTGCCTTGGCGGTTTTCGCTGTTAGCATCGCCGTGCTTACTCGTGGGCCAGGCGGTGAAGAGGAAACCGGCGCGATCGAGTCTGACGGTGATTCGTCATCGACCAGGCGTCCGCAGATCGCCCCACTCCTGGCCGTACAGTTCTTAGTTGCGTTGTATCTACTCTGGTCCTTCGCCAGCAGTCGTTGGTCTTCGGCCCCGCAGCTTGCAGTCGGGGGAAGCATTCTGTTGACGATTCAGTTTCTCTGGGCTTTCGCTCTCGGGGTCGGGCTGAGTCCACGAGCGGCCAGGATCGTCTCCCAGATGGTCGTCTTGGTAACGGCGGCTACGGCCGCGATTGCCCTCTGGTACTACTTCGGCAGGAACCCGGTTCTGCGGGCCAAGTTTCCCTTTGGCAACCCCAACTTCCTTTCCGCTGCGTTGATTCCGGGAATACTCCTCGCCATCGCGTTCCTCGGGGAGCGAGTCTACAAGGCCTTGCAAACGCGTACGCTGCACCCCGTCGGCATTGCCACACTGATGCTTCCCCTTATCGCGGTCAGTGCATGGGCATTCGTGTTGGCCGACTCGCGCGGCGCAGCCGCTGGACTAGCAGCCGGCTTGCTCGCCCTCCTGTTCTTTGCCGCGCCTCGCCGCTGGAAAGCGGTTCCCTTTCTCCTTGCCGTTGTGTTAGCAATAGGCGGTTGGTGGTATTTCTCATCCTCCCTCGACGGCCAATTCCTCACCGGACGCAGCGAAACCCTGCGTTTCCGTGGATACGCGTGGAGTTACGCGTGGCGGATGTTCAAAGAGAAACCTTTCACCGGCTACGGTCAGGGAGGTTTCGTACTCACCGGCGATTCGTTCGCCGTCGGCGACGTGTTAAACGACCCACTGGTGTTCGAGTCGCGGATCGATCACGCGCACAACGAATGGCTTGAGGTCATGTCCGATCTAGGATCAGTGGGCATTATTTTACTCGCTGCGACCATCCTCATTACTTTTCTCACGGCAATGGCCGTCTTACGACGCTCGCCGCCGCACAATGGTCGTTGGGTCTTGCTCGGACTATTGGCGGCACTCGTGGGACTGATCGTGGAAGAGACGTTCGGGGTCGGGCTACGGATTTGTGAACTGCCCATCGTTTTCTACACCGTGTTGGGTCTCATTTGGGCGCTGTGTGGATCGGTGACGACGAGTCCTTTGACACTCCTCTCTGCCAAACGCGGGCGCAGACTGATCGCCGGACCGATCGGCATCGCCTTCGGACTAATAGTCCTCGTTATCAACCAACAGGACTTCGCCTCTGCTCGCAGTGCTTACCGGACCGAGGAGGCCCTCCAAAAGGGTGAATTCGAGGAAGCCATTCGCCTGGCGTCGCAAGCCGTGGATCGACTTTATCCACAGCGTGCTCTATTCAACCTGTATCGGCTTGGTGAAGCCTACGTGTTCACCGCGGACAAGTTACAGCAACGGGCCTCCGATCGAGAGCGTCGCGCCCGCGAATCGGAGCCTGCGAACCCGCGGCTGCTCGCCCTCGCGGAGGAGGACTATCGCGCCGGCGACGAGTATGGCAAAACCGCCAGCCATATGCTCAAGGAGTTGATTTCCCGGTCCCCAGGATTTCTCAACCACGGACAACTGGAATTCAAGATCAATCTAATAGAAGCTCGGTCCGCAACGGTCAGGGGCGACGCTGAGGCGAGTCAGGCCTATCTCAAGAATGCTCGCAAGGCAATCGAGCGCGAACTCCTTCGCCAGCCGTTCGATCCTACGATTGCCCTCAATTTCGTCCGCGTTCCCAGTACGAGCGTGGACTATGCCGAAGTGCTCAACGTTCTTGCGCGACCGCTGCGGTACAACCGAATTACCGACGCCTATGTGGAGGTGCTACGCGACCTCGCTCGCAATCCCGAGTTTGATCGTCAGAGAGAGCCGGTGTTATCCGCTGCTCGCGAGGCCCTATCCGGAACGCCGCCCGTGGGTCCGGCGGGAGAGGCCTTGGAGACTTGGGAACCCGAAAAACTGCGCCTGATCGCGACGTTGGACTTTGTTCGTGGCGAGTATGAACGTGCGGCGGACGCACTGGAGTTGGCGGCAGGCGCGTATGAACGTCTTCCGGGGGCGACCTCGATAGGTGCGGCGGCTTGCAACGCGGAGTTGGCCGATTGCCGCTTTTTTTCCGATCCGGATCATCCGGAAGAGGCCATCCTCCGCGCTAAGAGTGCCCTGGACCTGGCCTTGGATTCGCGACTCGGACGCGAGTTGAAGCTGAGCATCCAACTGCGGATGATTCACTATTACCTCGCCGCGGACGACGAGGCATCGGCCATACGCCTTCTCCGCGAGAGCGCACCGGCCGGCGTCACCGACGCAGCGGTTCAGCAACAGCTTGGGATACGCCTGCGAAGGCTATGTGAGTCCTTGCTATTGCAGCGTCGAAATGCTTCGACCCTTCTCAAACTGGCAGAGAACTTGCTGCCCAAACTGCAGCATTGGATTCAGCGATCCATCGAAATCAACCCCGACGATTATTCCGCGCACTACCTCGCCGCCGACCTAGCCTTCCACGCCGGCGACGATCTCGCCGCCGCCCGTCACTTAGAGTCCGCGCTGCAGCTAGGCCTTCCGCGAGAGGATGCGGTGAGGTTCTTGGAAATGGCAAGAGCCAAAAAACCCGATAGTTCAGCACTGGAAACGCTACGCCGCGCAATCGAGGCCGCTTCACCGGAGGGATCCGATACTCCTCCACAACCGTGACCTGTCCGTGTGGTTTTTCTCTCTTGCCTTGCGTGACTGCACTGACGCCCTTACGCTACCGATGGATAGGTCGCGGTCTTTAGGCTGTCGGGCAGCCCTTTACGTTCCCTCGGGGTTTCCATGAAAGAAAACGTTCACCAGCAGCTTCCCAGCGGATTAGAATACGGGGTAACTCCCCTTCCGGATCGCCACGTTGTCTCATTCCAACTTCGGATCCTCGCGGGTATGGCCAGCGAACCGCCTCGAACGCTGGGTCTCGCCCGCCTCGTCGAGGAAACCCTGGACAAGGGGACGGAAGCGTACACGGCCCAGGGGCTTGCGGACGCCTTCGATGCCATCGGCGCAGGTCGTCAAAGCGGCACCGGGCGGGAGACCATGACCTTCACCTGCACCGTCCTGCCCGAGCACTTCGAACGCGCTCTCGAGTTGCACGCGGAGTTGCTTCGCAGACCAAAGTTTCCCGACGAAGCGGTCGCCGTGAACGTCCAACTCGGCAAGCAAGAATTGGTCGCTCTGGACGACGACGCTCACGGGCTGGTGGACAAGTTGATCACGCGCCAAGCCTACGGGCCGGTCGCGGGTAGACACCAACTCGGGGAGCACGAGACCCTCGAGCGAATCACCCGAACAGATTTGGAGAATTATTGGCGGACCCATTTTTGCTCCGGTCGGATTATCGCCGCGGTCGCGGGAGGCATTGAACCGCGCCGCGTTGCCGATGCGTTGACGAGGCACTTCGACGGGTTCGGCAGTTCGCGGCGCGAGGGTCGCGGGGCGCTGCCCATTGAGTTCAATCCCAAAACGACCCACCACGATAAGGCATTAGAGCAAGAGCACATCGCCATTTGCTGGCCCGGCGTCGACGCCACGCACGATGAATTCCCCGTGCAACAAGTCACGCTTGGAATACTCTCCGGCGGAATGAGCGGACGTCTTTTCACCGAGGTTCGGGAGAAACGCGGACTCGTCTATTGGGTGAGCGCCTGGCAGGAAACGCCTCGCGGTGCGGGAATGGTGTTCCTCGGCGCTTCCACCACCCCCGACCGTTGCGCCAAGACCTACACAACGTTGTTGCATGAGGTAGACCGCCTGGCCGAGGACATCACGCAGGACGAGTTGGACCGCGCCGTAACCGGAATCGTAGCGAACCAAGAAACGCGCGGTGACACCACCCGGTCGCGATGCGCTGAGCTTGCCAGCGACCTGTTCTTCTTCGGGCGGCCCGTTCCCATCGAAGAAAAGGTGGCGAAAGTTCAGGCGGTGACGATCGAGGACATCCGTCGTTACCTCACCCTGCATCCGCGGAACCGGCTCTGTGTAATCACCTTAGGCCCGCGTCCAATGGTAGGCCTCGACGCTCCGGCGGTGAAGGCGATGGGAGGTATCGGGCGATGATTCGGATGAGTGAGCAGACCCCCTATACGCTACACACGTTGGCCAACGGATTGCGAGTGGTGATCGAACGTATGCCGGGCGTGCGCAGCGCCGCCGCGGGGTTTCTCGTGCAAACCGGCGCTCGCGACGAAGTCCCCGAACTTGCGGGAGTGTCGCACTTTCTCGAACATATGATGTTCAAGGGCACGGCCAACCGAACGTGGGGTGACATCAACATCGATTTCGACCGCATGGGGAGCACCTACAACGCCTTCACCAGCGAAGACCGCACAGTGTACTACGGTTGGGTGCGCAAGGCAGACCTCGGCAAGCAGATCGAGTTGCTCGCCGACATGATGCGATCATCGCTCCCTCCCGACGAGTTCACTACGGAAAAGAACGTGATTCTCGAGGAAATCGCCATGTCCAAGGACAGCCTCGAGCACGTGATGTTCGATTTCCTGCAGGAGAAAGTATTCGCCGGTCATCCCCTTGCCTGGCCGGTCCTCGGCTACGACCACACCCTCGCCGCGATGACCCGCGACAAGATGTGGGCCTACTTTCAGCGACGGTACGCACCCGACAATATGATGCTGATCGTCGCCGGCAACGTCGAGCCAAGTGAGATCATCGAGCAAGCGGAAGCCTGTTGTGGCTCTTGGAAGCCGGCTGGCCCCGCTCCGCCACGGATCGTACCGCCGGTTCACAGTGGGACGGATGTTCTACCGATCGATCGGTTCAAACAACAGGTCGTCGCCTTGACCTTCCCCTCCATCGCGGCCACGGACCCGCGCATCGAGACGGCCTCCGCCGCCGCCACGATATTGGGCGGCGATAACTCGAGGTTTTTTTGGAACATCGTACAGAAAGGTCTGGCCCCACGCGCCGGCGCTCAACATTTGGACTACACCGACTGCGGCGTGATGATTCTGTATGCCGCTTGCCAACCGGATCGCTGCGAAGAAGTCCTCGCCGCCATTCGGACGGAGGCAGGGCGAATGTGCGAAGAGCGCGTATCCAAGCAGGAAGTCGACCGGGTGAAAAACAAACGCCGCACGTCTCTCGCGGTGGAGGCCGAAGCCCCCTATTACCGGCTCACCCAACTCATGGACGACATGGAGGATCACGGCGCGCCGCGCACCATCGAGGAGACGTTGGCCGAGGTTGACGCCGTCTCCGCGGATACGATTCACGATTATTTACAAGCTTGCCCGATCAACATCCCCGGACATCTGACAAGCGTGGGACCGCGTAACTGGCCGGAGGTATAGACCCTGCGCTGCGGGCGGAATGAAATCCGCCGAAGGCGGAGCTCGAGCGACCCTGGAACCCGCCCATGACGACATCCACCCCACTCGAAGTCAAAGTCATCTTCGATGCCTCGTCGCGAGGTCGGCGAAGACCGACGCACAGTGTCAGTCATTCCCCGCGTATCAGCCGGTCGTCGCCGTGGATCGTCCTAGGCTTACTTAACTTCCTGGTCGCCGGAGGACTCTACTACGCGACTTGGTGGCGCGTCGATCCATACATCTATTTAACTTTGATGCTCAAGACTCCCGTCGACATGGACTTGAACATGGCTGCGGGCATCTTCGTGCCGCGTCCTACCGAGCCGCGCGAACCCGCGCCGCCGCCGGTCGCCGAACAGCCTTCGCCGCCATCTGTTGCGCCGTCTTACACTGGACGAACCGCGCAGATGGTGATCGGCGGCGCGGCCTATGGCTGGCTCACCTTGGCGACGCTCGCCGTGTGTGCTCTCGCAACTTCCGCCGGCGCTGCCATCGGTCGCATCGGTGGATCACGCGGGCGTCGCGTCGGAACTCTTCTTGCCCTAACCCTGACGTTGGTCCTTGCCGTCGCCGCCCTCGTCGTGTGGAACCAGTACGGGAAGCAGTATTTGCCCAGTCATTTGCGCATAGGAATGGGAGGTCTTGGGGCCTTGTCTGCTTTGATCGGCCTGGCCGTCGGTCGAGCGGTGCGAGGACTCGCCCGCCTCGCCGCGATCGCACTGATTCTCTCCGCCGTCGGCACCGTGGCTGGCTTATACCTTGGATCACGATGCGGCGCCATCCCGCCCGCACAATCGACCCCCCTTTACCTCGCCCTGGCGTTCTTCATTCATTCGGGTTATGGCTGGATCCAGCTTCCAATCCTATCCCGCCTTAGTCGATAGAGCACATGCCTCCCCGTTGCGTTCATCGCCTCCCTTCCGTAAACTCGCCGTGATGGAAACCGTCACCGCGATCCGTCAACTTTGCGATCATGTGGGTCAGACCGTGCGCCTCCGCGGCTGGGTCTACCACAGCCGCCCCGGAGGCAAGATTACCTTTTTGGTCCTTCGAGACGGCACGGGTTTGTGCCAGTGCGTCATCGAAAAAAACGACGCCTCGGCGGGATTTTACGACGACATCAAGCGCCTAGCCCAAGAGTCATCGCTGGAGGTCACCGGCACGGTCAGCGCCGACGAGCGTTCCACCGGCGGGTTCGAGGTTCGGGTAAGCGATGCCCGCGTTATTCACCCCGCTCGCGATTATCCGATTACCCCCAAAGCGCACGGTATCGAATTCTTGATGAAGCACCGCCACCTGTGGTTTCGCTCCAAGCGGCCTTGGCACGTCCTCCGCATCCGCTCAACCGTCGTCGATCAAATCCGCCGCTTCTTCAATGACAACGGCTACGTGCTGATCGACACGCCGATTTTCGCCCCCGCCGCCGGAGAGGGTTCGCAGACGCTGTTCAAAGTCGATTACTTTGGCGAAGAAGTCTACCTCGCCCAAACCGGACAGCTTTATCTCGAAGCCGCGTGTATGGCTCACGGCAAAGTCTATTGCTTCGGCCCGACCTTTCGCGCGGAGAAGAGTAAGACGAGGCGGCATCTCACCGAATTCTGGATGGTCGAACCGGAAATCGCCTTCGCCTCGCTCGATGATGTGTTGAACGTGGCCGAGGACTTCATCTGCTCCATCGCCGAGCGCGTGCTGCGCGATCATCGCGACGAACTCGTCGAACTAGGCCGCAATCTCGAAGACCTCCAGGCCATCAAGAAGCCGTTCTACCGCGTTACGTATTCGCAGGCCGCCGAACTGCTCCGCGGGCCGAAGTCGAAGGCCCTCTTGGAGAGTGACCTGAAAGAAAAATCCATTCGCTTGGGCGAGTTGGATCAACGCATCACCGACCTCGAATCGACCGCCAAGAGCGGATCGGCCTCGCAGTGGGCCAAGGACAAGGCCGCCGCCGAGGCGATCGAACTTCGCGAAGAGCGCTCCGAACTTCAGGAACAAATCGGCAACATCCCCCACCACATCGAGCTAGCCCAGAACTTTGAATGGGGCGGCGACCTCGGCGGTTCCGATGAAACGATTATCTCGCGTTTGCACGATCGCCCCGTATTCGTCACTCACTACCCCAAGCACTGCAAAGCCTTCTACATGCGCGAGGACCGCAGCGACGAACGCGTGGTAGAGAACTTCGATCTACTCGCCCCACAAGGCTTCGGCGAGATCATCGGCGGCTCGGCCCGCGAGGAGGACTACGACCGCCTGCTGGCTCGGATCAACCACGAGCACTTGCCTCAAGCAGACTATGAGTGGTACCTCGACCTACGCCGCTACGGCAGCGTCCCCCACGGCGGCTTCGGCCTGGGCGTCGAACGAACCGTCGCCTGGCTCTGCGGCCTCAAACACATCCGCGAAACCATCCCCTACCCCCGTATGATGGGAAAGTTTTATCCGTAGCGACCAGTACTTTGCCTCGAACATGGGAGGTCGGCGACCGTCGAAATGCCTCGCCGGGCCGGCAATTGGAACTGTTTGGCGCAAGGTCCCCGGCGAGCTATCCTACCCCGCGAAACGACGGTATGCGGCGTTTCACAACGTCCGCCGTAAATGACAATCGGTTGAAGAGGACTCACAAAGGAAAGGAAACAAAAATGATTCGACGAACATGTTTGATTCTTGCGACCATTGTTATGGCCGGTGGTTGCATGAAGCCACCCATGGACATGGGACCGCCGAAGAAACCGGCCCAGGCTGCGGAGATGAAGAAGCTCGAACGCATGGTCGGAACTTGGAACTGGACCGGCGAAATGGTCAGCCCGACGAAGGAAGAGATGATGAAGCTCATGCCACCCGGGTCGAAAGAACCGCAGACGACGTACGCGGGGACGGGGAAGAGCGAGTGGGTCTTGGGCGGCACGGCCCTCAAGTCCGAAGGCTCTTTCGACATGGGGGAGGGGCAGAAGATGACCTACCTCGAGTACGCGATGTGGGACGGCAAAGCCAAGAAGTTTCGAACCCTCAGTATGAGCGACTGGGGCGAGATCGGGTTGGGCTGGATGACCCCGTGCGCGGACTGCGACGGATTCTGCTCGACGGGGGAAGTGACGGACGCGCAAGGGAACAAAAAGAGTGCCGAGGGGTGCATGAAGTGGGTGGACAAAGACACTCAAGATTGGTCCTTTACCGAGCGCGGCCCGATGGGAAAGATGACTATCAAGGGCACCTCGAAGCGCCAGAAGTAAACGGACGGCGCGGGTAGCCCGGATCGCGGCGCGCCGGGAAGGACTGACTGCGCCGCTGCCGAATCACGCGACGGCTCGCACGGGCAGGCAGAAGCCTGCCCGTGCCACCGGATTGTGCCACGCGATGTCACCCCTTGATGACCCCGACCGGCCGGAGCCGCGCCACGCGGTGGCTGATGGCGGCCGTATGCAGGACGTCGACGACTTGGTTGACGTCCTTGTAGGCGTCGGGTTGTTCCTCTTCGAGGCCCGTCCGACCGCGAGCGCGGGCGATGACGCCCCGTTTGGCGAGTTCTTCCTTAATGGATCGTCCGCGGCTGGCTCGAATCGCGGCCCCGCGCGACATCCGTCGCCCCGCGCCATGACACGAACTGCCGAAGGTATGTTCCATCGAGCCCGGCTGGCCGGTGAGCACATAACTCGCCCGGCCCATGTCCCCCGGCACGAGCACCGGTTGACCGATCCCGCGATAGCGTTCAGGCAATTCGGGATGACCCGGCGGAAAGGCCCGCGTCGCACCCTTGCGGTGTACGCACAATTGGCACGTCTTCCCGTCCACGTCGTACGGTTCCATCTTGGCGATGTTGTGGGCCACGTCGTAGACCAAGGTCATGCCGAGTCGTTCGGCGGGGAGGCCGAAGACATTAGAGAAGGCCTCCCGCGCCAGGTGCGTCATGATCTGCCGGTTGCACCACGCGAAGTTGGCCGCTGCACGCATCGCGCCCAAATACGACTGCCCTTCCGGCGACTCGACCGGCGCGCATACAAGCTGTTTATCCGGGAGATCGATGCCGTACTTTCGCGGAGTGTGCTGCAGTTCCTTGAGGGCGTCTTCGCAAACCTGATACCCCAACCCCCGCGAGCCGGAATGAATCATCACCGTGAGGTTTCCCTCGACGAGTCCCATCGCTGCGGCCGCCTTCGCATCATCAATACGCTCCACGACCTGGATTTCCATGAAATGATTGCCGCTGCCCAGCGTTCCGCACTGGTCCGACCCGCGACTCAGCGCCCGGTCGCTGAGCGAATCAGGATCGGCGTCGGAAATGCAACCGTGGGCCTCGGTCGATTCGATATCGCTGTCCCACCCGAACCCGCGTTTGACGACAAAGCGCGACCCCTCGGCCATCAACTTTCGCAATTCCGGCTTGCTGAACTTCACCACACCGCCCCTGCCGACTCCGCACGGAACCGTGTTGAACATTTCCTCAACCAGCTTCCCTATTTGCATCTTGGCGTCGGCGAACTTGATGTTCGTTCGGATCAGGCGGACGCCGCAGTTGATGTCGTAGCCCACGCCGCCGGGGCTGATGACTCCGCCCTTCTGCGGATCAGTCGCGGCCACCCCGCCGATGCAAAACCCGTAACCCCAGTGAATATCCGGCATGGCCAGCGAATACTTCACGATGCCCGGCAAACACGCGACGTTGGCCACCTGCTCCGGCGATTTGTCCCCCTTGATCGCATCGATCAGCTTATCGTCGGCGTAGATCACCCCATCGACGCGCATGCCGGGTTTATACGATTTTGGGATTCGCCATCGCGTGGCGTCGATACGTTCGAGCGGCCCGGTGTAGTTGTCGGCCATAGTCTAGATATCCACAATAAACGTCGCTTCGTAGCCTCCCGGAACCGTACGGATGCTCAACTCGTGATAGGTTATCGCTTTCACCTCACGATGAAAGGCGCTACGTTCCAGATCGACGGGAGCCGTATTGACCGTGACGACGAGTCGCGATTCAGTGAACGCCGCATCCACCACCGCAACGAGGCAACGTTGATCGCGTTCGAACAGGATCAACAACTCGGTGAGGAAATCCCGAAGCATGACGGACGGATCGTCGCCTTGGAAATCAAAACACAGGATTGACCCGTCGCCGCCGGCGACGAGTTCCCCGAAGGCCGCGTAGAGACCTTCCGCCGCGGGCATCAGAAGTCCGGGCATGGTGGCCGACCGGACACGAATCCCCATATCCGCGGTGTGGTCGAAGAACTCGTACGATGGTAGCACGCGGCGTAGTATATCACGGTTGATGGTGCCACGATGAGAAAACCAGTGATCGGGGTCATGGGCGGGTCGAAGGCGAGCGCCGAGGTCTGCGCCCAGGCCAAACAGCTCGGCTCGCTGATTGCCCGGCGCGGGTGGGTGCTGCTCAACGGTGGTCGCAATCAAGGGGTGATGGCCGCGTGCGCGGAAGGAGCAAAGCAAGCTGGTGGGACGGTTATTGGAATCCTGCCCGACTCGACGGACAGCCGCGCCTCACCTCATCTCGACTTCGCCATCATGACCGACATGGGCGATGGCCGGAACATTCTCAACGTGCTCTCCAGCAACGTCGTCATCGCCTGTCCGGGTAAACTCGGAACTCTTTCAGAGGTCGTGCTGGCCCTGAAGCGCGACAAACGCGTGATCTTGTTGGGATGGGAGTTGACCGATCCGCAGTTCAAACACTTCATCAAAACCGGTCAACTTACCCACGCGGCTACGCCGGAAGAAGCCATTGAGCAAGCAGCGACCGCGTTGGCCACAGTGACGTCCGGGATGATTTAGGAATGTGTGAAAAAAAGCTCCGGATCGCTTTTCACACACCGCGGCCAAGAAGGGTTGGTGCTGCGCAGTTACCCTCGATCAGGGAGATTTCGGCCGGGACGGTTCGTTATCGTTGCGCGCCGCCCCGCTCGGCTTTGCTCTGGCGCGAGCCTCGGTAATCACATCGAGAAGTCGCAAAACATCGCCGGGGCCGAGAGTGCCGTTGCCGTCGATGTCGACTCGATAGTCGGGGAGCTTGTGACCTCCATTGACGGCGTCGAGCAGCGTGAGCATGTCGCGGGTGTCGGCTTTGCCGTCGCCGTCGACGTCGCCGGGGAACAGGCCAATCCGCGTACTTATGGAACTGTTTTTGTGCGTGATCGTCGTCCAGGCCCCGGATTTGATCGGATGATCGAATAGGACCGTGAGGGTCGAGCCGTCCGAGCTGACCTTCTGGATTCGGGGAGGAGTCGGACTACCGTCTTGGACGGTTAAGTCATCCACCTTTACGCTGCCGGCATCGGCGTTGAACACCAGGCGGACAGTTGTCCACGGGCCGCCGGTTGCACCTGATCTCAATGCGCTCCGCGCGTCGACCGCGCCGTCGGGCGGATCGCTGGAGAGCATCCGCCGCCACCGCGCCGTAGGCTGAAGTTCGACGGAAAGCCGTTCGTATTCTATAGGAATAACCTGCTCATTGTCCGGAGTAATCAAGCCGGTGGTGTAGGGATCCTCCACCAGGGCGATCGTGAAGGTGCCCTTAGCGTTTGGTGACGGCGTAAGCTTGACCGTTCCGCAGGAGAATTTCTTGCCATCTTGGGCGCAGACCGGGCCGCCGTTGGGATCCAGCAGTACACTCAGCCAACGGTATCCGAGCGAGGCCGAATCGACGAGCGGAATCGTCGGGAGGCCGTGGTGAACCCATTGAGGATCGGATTCGTCGATAAATGCATTCGGATCCTTATCGGGGTTCATCTGGAAGTCGACCGGTTGCACCACGCCTTGCTCACCGGTGGCGTAGCTCGCGTCGTCAATATTGATTTGGTAGGCGCGCAGCTTCTCTCCGCCAGGCGACCAGTTTCGAATGAAAATCTTGGCGGTAACCACATCGCCTTGAGAAATGGAAACGTGGTTAGTCGGTCCGCCCGGGATCGGGATGCCGTTGACCGCAGCCGCCTCGATTGAATACGTCGGCGTTTGACCGACCGCAATTGTTGTCATCAGACCCCAAAGGAGGCCTGTTTGTATTCGCCAATCGAGCTTACGCATCGTCCGTTCTCCCATAGACGGGTTGTGGTCGGCCTTCCCCGGTCCGGCCGCCAACCTAGCCCACAACCCGAGCCGGGAGTGTAGCAAGCTCCCGCCTAAGAGCAAGGGTTCGGGCACGGGTACGACATTCGCTTGAATGCGTCCACCGCAACTGAGATATCCAGGGCGTCGATGATCCCCTGTGGGACGCAAAGACCGGGTCCGAGCGTCCCAATGAGGTCCACCTGGTAAACGGGGGGCCTGGTTCGGATTGAGGGTGTACGATCGTACATCCTCTTATAGAATCGCGTCCTCTATACGTGAGAAGATACCGATGCCGCCGTTTCAGCGACATGTCTTTGTTTGCCAGAACCAACGCACGCCCGGCCACCCCAAAGGATGTTGTTCTGACAAAGGATCGGCGGCCATCCGCGAAGCCCTGAAAGCCGCCGCAAAGCAGCATGGTTTGCAGGGGTTGGTACGCATCAACGAGGCGGGCTGTCTCGACCAATGCGAGCACGGGGTTACCGTCGTCGTGTATCCCGAGGCCGTGTGGTATGGGTTCGTACAGCTCGCGGATGTTGCGGAGATCGTGCGGTCGCACCTCGTCGAGGGCCGCCCAGTGGAACGCCTGCGGCTCGCCGACGAGTGCATCAACACAACGACCTGCGAGCACCGGCTGAGGCCGCCGACGCGGCGATGACTTTTGCGACGGAGGTCGATCGTAGGCATCTGCCATTCCGCGGCGAATTGTGTTAAGATATGCTCCCGTATGACCAAGCACGAAGAAAGAGAGTACGTCCTGGGGACGAACGATGAGGAGCTGGTACGGCTGGGCTTCCAGCACCGCGTCTGGGGGGAGCAGGCGTTCGCCCTGTGGGAGCGGGCGGGATTCGCCCCGGGTCAGACCATCCTGGATGTCGGGTGCGGGCCTGGTTTTGCAACGCTCGATCTGGCACGACTCGTGGGACCGCAAGGCCGGATTATCGCGGTCGATCACTCAGCCCGGTTCCTCGATCATCTGAAAGTACAGCTTGCCACCCAGGGCGTCAAAAACGTCGAGACCCTCCTTCAAGATGTCAAGACGCTGAACCTACCCAGTGGCAGCATCGACGGCGCCTTCGCCCGATGGGTCTTGTGTTACCTCGGCGATGCGCAATCCGTCGTGTCGGCGGTGGCGAAGGCGCTCCGGCCAGGCGGCATCTTTGCGGTGCAAGACTACTTCAACTACCGGGCCGCGACGCTGGCTCCGAAGAGCGCCATCTTTACAAAAGTAATCGAGGCCGTCGACGCAAGCTGGCGGGCTCGCGGCGGCGACTCGGATTTCGCGGGCCGACTCCCGGGTATGATGCAACAGTGCGGGTTGGAGGTCCGCGAAGTCCGTCCGATCCTCCGCGTCGCCCGACCGGGGTCGGCGCTCTGGGATTGGCCGACGACCTTCTTTCGCAACTACATTCCCGTGTTGGTGGAAATGGGATTGCTTACGCCCGCGGATCAAGAGGAGTTCAACTCCGATTGGTCGCAGCATTCCGCCGATTCGGCCACTTTCTTTTGCACGCCCCCGGTTTTCGACGTGATTGGAGTCAAGCCTTAGTCGCCTCTTTCCGTCCTCAGCCCCGTCCACGTAGGTGGGAGTGACAACCGCCCTGCCCAAGCTAAAATGTTTCGGACGGACTGGTCCGTCAGTTAACTTCGGTTGGAGCCATGCTGAAAGCGCATCGTAAAACGATCCCTGGGCGTCCCAGGGACCCCTCGCTGGCGGCACGTCGCCACGACGAGATTCTTGGCGCGGCCGCTAAGCTCTTCGCCGAACGGGGCTACGCCGCCACGGATTTGCAGATCGTGGCCGACGCCCTTGGGGTCGGCAAGGGCACACTCTACCGCTATTTTCCTAGCAAGGAGCAACTGTTCCTCGCGGCCGTCGATCGCGGGATGCGGAAGATGCGGGAATGCGTGGATGCCGCGCGCACCGCGGTGAGCGATCCGCTCGACCAGATTGTCGAAGCGATGGCCGCCTATCTTGGCTTCTTTGATGAACACCCGGAACTCGCCGAGCTGTTGATCCAGGAACGTGCGGTATTCCGGGACCGCAAGAAGCCGACCTATTTCGAGCACCGTGAGGCCAACGTCGGCCGATGGCGGGATTTGTTCGCCGGCTTGATCGCCGACGGGCGGGTGCGAAAGATGTCCGTCGAGCAAATCACCAACGTGTTCAGCAACCTGGGATACGGAACGATGTTCACAAACTTCTTCGCGGGACGTGCGGAAGTCGCTTCCGGTTCAGGCCCGGGAGATTGTGGAGGTGGTCTTTCACGGCATCCTCACCGATGGTGAACGATCGCGCCGAACTCCCCTTTCACCCGATTCAGGGAGAACGCTATGAACGGTGTGCGAACGATACCGATCGCCATCGGGTGCGTACTGCGGATTGTAATTCTTTCGACTGGCGCTCTCTTGACCGGCTGTGACGCCAAAAGCGTTTCCAGCCCTTCGGCCGGCACGGACGCGGCAATGCCTGTGGCCGTCGCGACCGCGTCACGGGAAGACGTCCCGATTCAGGTACAGGCGATCGGCTGGGCCGAGGCCTATGCGACCGTGACGATCCGCCCCCAAGTAGAGGGCCAACTGACCGAAATCCATTTCACCGAAGGACAGCAGATCAAGATCGGGGACCTGCTCTTCACCATCGACCCGCGCCCATTTGTGGCGGCGTTACGGCTGTCAGAGGCGAATTTGCTGAAGGACCAGGCCCTCGCCGAGGACGCGGAAAGAGAGGCCAGCCGCGTGACGGACCTGTTCGCGAAGAACATGGCCGCAGATCGGGAGCGTGACCAAGCGCGAGCCAATTCCGACGCAGTGCGGGCACAGGTTCAAGCGGACCAGGCCGCGGTGGAGAACGCCAAACTGCGGCTCGAGTATTGTACGATTCTGTCTCCGATCGGCGGACGCGCCGGGGCGCGGCTCGTCGACGTCGGGAACATCGTTGAGGCGAACAAAACGGCGTTAGTGACGGTGAACCAAATCAGCCCGATCTTCGTGACGTTTTCCGTGGCCGAGCGGCATCTGTCCCTCATTAAGCAAGAGATGCAGGCCGCTCCCCTCACGGTCGAGACGCAATTCGCGGATGAGTCTTCCGATCCGATCATCGGGCGCCTGGCGTTCGTGGATAATCAGGTCGATATGCTGACCGGAATGGTCCGTCTGAAAGCGACGTTTCCCAACGAGGACCATCGACTCTGGCCGGGGCGATTCGTGAACGTCGCGCTCACGATCTCGAAGCAACAAGACGCCGTCGTGGTCCCAACCTCGGCGGTGCAGACCGGCCAGCGCGGGACCTTCGTGTTCGTCGTCCGCGGGGACAGCACGGTCGAGATGCGACCTGTCTCGGTTGGGGCGAACGTACACGAGCGGACGGTGCTTTCCGAGGGAGTCCAAGCGGGTGAGGTGGTCGTGACCGACGGGCAATTGCGGCTGACGCCCGGCGCCAAGGTCCGATCGAAAGCCAACGCGAATACAGAAGCCGCGAGTCAACGATGAACATCGCCGAACCGTTTATCCGCCGCCCGGTGATGACCAGCCTGGTCATGTTCGGGATTCTGGTCTTCGGAGTGATGAGCTACCGGGTGCTTTCGGTCAGCGACTTACCTAACGTGGATTTTCCAACGCTCCAGGTCTCTGCAGCCCTTCCCGGGGCAAGTCCTGAAACGATGGGGTCATCGGTGGCGACGCCGCTGGAGCGGGAGTTTTCGACCATCGCCGGGTTGGACTCCATGACCTCGACGAGTTTTCTGGGCGCAACGCAAATCACGTTGCAGTTTGCCTTGGACCGCAATATCGACGCCGCGGCCCAGGACGTGCAGGCGGCGATCGCCCGTGCAGCGAAACGGTTGCCGCAGGATATGCCCAGCCCGCCGTCGTACAGCAAGGTCAATCCCGCGGACCAACCGGTGCTCTATCTGGCCGTGAACTCCCCCACCCTGCCGCTGTACGCCCTCAACGAGTACGCCGACACGATCATTGCCCAACGGATTTCCACGGTGATGGGCGTCGCTCAGGTGGTGGTGAACGGAGCGCAGAAGTACGCCGTGCGGATCAAGGTCAACCCGGATGCCTTGGCGGCCAAAGGGATCGGCATCGACGAAGTGGCGGCGGCGGTCCGCGGCGCGAACGTCAACCTTCCCACGGGAATGCTCGACGGCGCCCATCACGCGTTCACCGTAGAAGCCAACGGCCAGCTTACGAACGCCGACGCCTACCGCACTTTGATCGTCTCGTACCGCAACGGCAACGTCGTGCGATTGAAGGAAATCGCCCAAGTCGAGGACAGCGTGGAGAACGACAAGGCGGCGGCCTGGCTCGTGGACAAGCGCGGCATCGTCTTGTCGATCCAGCGCCAGCCGGGGACGAACACCGTCGAAGTGGTCGATCGGATTCGGGCGCTTCTGCCGAGCTTTCGAGCGCAGTTGCCCGCCTCCGTTGGGATCACAGTTCTCTACGATCGCTCGGAGTCCATCCGCGCGTCGGTTCACGACGTGAAATTCACGCTGGTGCTCACCCTGGGGCTGGTCGTGATGGTGATCTTCCTTTTCCTGCGGAACGTATCGGCGACGTTCATCCCCAGTGTGGCCATGCCCATGTCGCTGGTCGGCACCTTCGCGGTGATGTACTTGCTCAACTACAGCCTCGACAACCTGTCGCTGATGGCGTTGACCCTCTCCGTCGGCTTCGTGGTCGATGACGCGATCGTCGTGCTCGAGAACATCGTCCGCCATCTCGAGCAAGGGAAGGGAGTTCTCCAGGCCTCATTGGACGGGTCGCGCGAGATCGCCTTCACCGTGGTGTCCATGACCCTTTCGCTGGCGGCGGTGTTTCTTCCGGTCATTTTCATGGGCGGGATTCTGGGGCGACTGCTCGGCGAATTCGCGGTCACCATCGGAGTCGCGATCCTGGTGTCCGGGTTCGTCTCCCTCACGCTGACGCCGATGCTGTGCAGCCGGTTCCTGCACTCGGCGGGGACGGTGCGGCACGGCCGTCTCTATGCCGCGTCGGAGCGCGTCTTCGCGGGCGTCCTTGCGATGTACGAAGTGTCCCTGCGCTGGGTTCTGCGGCACCGTTGGTTCACGATGGGTGTTTCCGCCGCCATCCTCGTCCTCACGGTTCAGCTCTATCGAACAATCCCCAAAGGGTTCCTTCCCAGCGAGGACACGGGGCGGATTTTCATTCAAACCGAGGCCGCCGAGGGGATATCGTTCGACGCGATGATGCGCCATCAGAAGGCCCTTGCCGCGATCTTGCAGGCCGACCCTCGCGTCGCGTCGTTCAGCTCGAGTATCGGGCTTCGTGGGGGCAGCGCTTCCAGCATGAACAATGGCACGCTCTTTGTTCGTCTCGTTCCCAAGGAGAATCGCACGGCCTCCGTCGATGAGATGATCCAGGAATTGCGCCCCAAACTTGCCGAAGTGCCCGGCATCCGCGCGTTCCTTCAGAATCTGCCGCCGATTCGGCTGGGCGGTCAGTTGACCAAGAGCCAGTACCAATACACGCTGCAAGGCCCGGACGTTGACGAATTGTATCGCAACGTTCCCCTGCTCGTGGAGAAGATGCGCGAGCTTCCCGGCTTTCAAGATGTCACCACGGACCTGCAGCTCAAAAACCCGCAGGTGAAGATTGAAATGGATCGCGACAAGGTCGCCACGCTGGGGATCACGCCGGAACAGATCGAAGTCGCCCTCGGAAGCGCCTACGGCTCGCGGCAAATATCGACGATCTACGGTTCGAACAATCAGTATCAGGTAATCCTTTGCGTCGAGCCGCGGTTTCAGTCGTACCCGTCGGCGGTTCCGATGTTGCACGTCCGCTCGGCGTCGGGCGAATTGATCCCGCTCGACGCCTTAGCCAAGATCACCCGCGACGTCGGACCGCTGTCGGTGAACCACCTCGGCCAACTTCCCGCGGTCACGATTTCCTTCAATCTCAAACCCGGCTTCTCGCTCGGGCCGGCGGTCGGTCAGGTGGCGGAGGTCTCGCGCGGACTACTGCCGCCGACGATCAGCGGGAGCTTTCAGGGCACGGCCCAGGTCTTCCAGTCATCGCAGAAAGGATTGGAAACGCTGCTGATTCTCGCCATTCTGGTCATTTATCTCGTGCTCGGCATTCTCTACGAGAGCTACGTACACCCCATTACGATTCTGACGGCCCTGCCCTTCGCAGGGTTCGGTGCCCTGCTCACCCTCCAAGTCTTTCATGTTGACCTCAACCTGTACGCCTTTGTCGGCGTCATCATGCTCATCGGGCTGGTGAAGAAGAACGGGATCATGATGATCGACTTCGCCATCGAGGCCCAACGCAATCAGGGGTTGTCCGCGGCGGAGGCCATTTATCGCGCGTGCGTCGTTCGGTTCCGGCCCATTATGATGACCACGATGGCCGCCCTCATGGGGACGTTGCCGATCGCTCTCGGAGTGGGCGCCGGTGCCGAGTCCCGCCGCCCGCTGGGCCTGGCCGTCGTCGGCGGACTCGTTTTCTCCCAGTCGCTGACCCTCTTCGTGACGCCCGTTTTCTATCTCTTCATGGAGGCGCTGCGCGAGCGAGTTCGCCGGCCTGGAAGGCGGCTCGCCGAATCCGGGACCGTGGGGGCAGATATAGCAATTCCTAACCAAGGGCTTGGGTAACATCTTTGAGTTGGACACAGTACGCGCAACTGGCTTTGATTTTGGCGCAACTTCCCGCAACCGAAGCGAGGTAACTTCCGTGATGGGGTCGAGTTGCGCGCGGTTTGACGGTTCAAGGGCGTGGCTACGCGGGCACGTCGAGCA
>JAGVHG010000077.1 GCA_020056715.1 Phycisphaerae bacterium
CGGGCAGGCCGGCGATGCGCCCGGGGACCTCGCTCTACCGAAAGGCATCGCCGTAGACGCGGACGGTCAAGTTTATGTCGTCGATGGACGATTCGAGAATGTCCAAGTGTTCGACGCGGAGGGACGATTGTTGCTCTTCTTCGGCGAGGAGGGCGCCGGGGCGGGCGAGTTCTGGCTGCCCGGCGGGATTTTCATTGAGCCGACCGGCCGCATCTGGGTATGCGATGCGTACAACCGGCGATTGCAGGTGTTTCAGTACGTACGGGAGTCCGAACGTGATCCTTCCTAGAGATCTGCGGGTGATCTTCCTTCTCGTCTGTGCGGTTCCCGGCGCATCGGCGCAGGATCGGGTGAGCGAAACCGTGCATAACCTGTCCGCGTCCGGTCCGGGTCGCATCCGTGCCCCCAGCGAATCACAGGTGTGCATTTTCTGCCATGCGCCGCACAACACCGGGGGCGTGCGACCGCTGTGGAACCGCGACCTGCCGATCACAAGCTATCAGATCTATCATTCCACGACGCTCGACGCCCAACCCGGGCAGCCGACCGGGGCGAGCAAGCTCTGCCTGAGCTGTCACGACGGGACCATTGCACTGGGGAACGTGCTCAGTCGATCGGAGCAGATTCGGATGAGCGGCGGCGACTTCATCCCGGCGGGGCTGACCAATCTCGGGACCGACCTGTCGGACGATCACCCCATCAGCTTCTTCTATACGTCCGGGATTGCCGCCTCCGACGGACAACTGGTTTCGCCGGCGGCACTGTCGTCCGAAGTGCGGCTGGACGCGAACAGCCAGTTGCAGTGCACGTCCTGCCACGACGCTCACCACAACCGGTTTGGAAAGTTCCTGGTGAAGCGGCGCGAGTTCGGCGAGCTGTGCATGGCCTGTCACACGATGGACGGATGGAACGCTTCATCGCACCGTTTGTCGAACGCGACGGTGATCGGGGCGTTGACCGGAGATTGGCCCTTCAACAGCGTCGCGGAGAATGCGTGCCGCAGTTGTCATCGCCCGCACGCCGCCGGCGGACACGAACGCCTGCTTATCTTCGAGAACGAGGAAGACAACTGCCTGAGCTGCCACGACGGGCGCGTCGCGCGAACGAACCTGCGAACGGAGATCGATAAGCCTTCGGCGCATGATCCGCAGCGGTACACGAACCGACATGATCCGACCGAGACGCGCGCCGGACTGAACCCGCACGTCGAGTGCGCGGATTGCCACAACCCCCACGCGGTGACGCCGCAACCGCCGACGAGCGGTTACATTCCCATCGGC
Organism: Phycisphaerae bacterium; assembly: GCA_020056715.1. GTDB lineage: Bacteria > Planctomycetota > Phycisphaerae > UBA1845 > UBA1845 > SBAX01. Next base: position 1,281 of record JAGVHG010000077.1, read on the forward strand.
GCGACTTTGGCCGACGTACCGGGCGTGACCATCGCCGGGGCGACGATCGAAAAAGCCCAGTACGAATACGAGGTTTGCTTCCGCTGCCACGGGGACGAGGCCGTTCCGATCACGGGAAGGATCCTTCGACAAGCGCAGACCGACAACCTGCGGATTAAGTTCAGCCCCACTAATCCCAGCTTCCACCCACTGGCTACGTCGTCGCCGAGTCCGGACACGGTAAGCCTCGTTCCAGGACTCGCCCGCGGATCGCTGATTCGCTGCACAGACTGCCACAACAACGACGCCGGGCGGCGCATAGGCGGCGGCGGACCCGACGGCCCGCACGGCTCCATCCACGATTTCCTCCTCGAACGTAACTACACCGTCATCGATGACAACGCCGAGTCGGAATACGAATACGCGATGTGTTATAAGTGCCACCAGCGCTCGATCGTGCTCTCGGACCAGAGCTTCCCGGAACATCGCAAGCACATCGTCGAGGAGCACGCGCCCTGCTCGGCCTGTCACGATCCCCATGGCATCAGTACGACTCAAGTGTCCACGTCCGACCACACTCATCTGATCAACTTCGACACGACGATCGTTCGGCCAGAGACGAGGAGCGGGCGCTTGGAGTTCAAGGACCTGGGACACCTCGCCGGAAGCTGCACCCTCTTGTGCCACGGTGAGAGGCACCGCGACGAGCAGTACGGCGGCCATCTGTCGAACACGGCCAGTCCCAACGCCGCGCCGAAAAAGAATCGCAGAAGCCGCCCGTAGAGCGGCCCTTACACCGCGGAAAAGCCGGATATTTCCGCTTCAACAACGCGCGACGCTGGTACGCGGCGTGCAGTTAAGTCATAATGTAGTACGGGGCCGGGGATAACCCTCTGCCGGTGGGCCGGCGTTCGCTGTGGGGGCGGGACGCTCAAGGTCGGCGCCGCTGCCGTTACGACAGGCTCTTGGAGATCAAACACTATGCGGGTCGCGCCGAACGGAAAGATCGGTCAAATCCTATACGGTATCGCATCGCTGTGGGTCGGCGCCGTGATTCTTGTGCTCGTCCTCGTAGCCTTGGCTTGTGCGACGCTGTACGAGTCGATGCACGGGACTGAGCAGACCCTGGCCGCGTTTTACATGTCGCAATGGTTCCACGGATTGTTGGCCATGTTGGGCATCAACGTATTCGTCGCATTGGCGATTCGTTTACCATTTTCGCGCGACAAGATCGGCTTCGTACTCACTCACACGTCCATCTTGCTGATTCTAATCGGCGCACTGGTCACTCGGTTGTTCGGCGTCGACGGGCAGATTTCCCTACTGGAGGGTGGGACCACCGGTGAACTACGGTCGACGAACGGAGAGCGATTGACGCTGACCAATCAGTCCAACGGCGCATCGGCTTTCGTGGACTTGGGCCGTTCGATCTTCGGCGGACTCGTTGCCGCCGATCAACCCGAAGGGGCGAGCATTACGCTCGACGGCGTACATACCAAGGTGGCGCGCTATTTGCCGGACAGCGTCGTGTCCACGGCCGTGGTGAACGACGCGCCGCAGCCTCGTGTGGCCGTACAGGTGTCGCTTTCTGCATCTGGACAAAACAATCCCGTCTGGGTCTTTGACGGCGATATACAGAAAGCCGGGCAGACCGCCGTGGCTCTGGCGCAAGTGGTCGATCGGACCGAACTGCAGAGCCGCCTCAACGCTACGGAATCAAAGAGTTCCACATCTGTTGGAACGGTTAAGTTGCAAATCGCCGACAACGAGTATGCCTTCCCCATGGAGACTTGTACCGGCCAAGACGTGCAAATCGGGCAAACAGGCTACAGGCTGCGCGTGTTGGACTACTTTCCCCACGCAACCGTAGGCCCGGGCGGCGAGATCAAGAATTCATCGAACAAAGCGATGAATCCTGCCGTCCGAGTTGAAATCAATGGTCCGTCGGGCAAGCAGACCCGGCTTGCGTTTGCCCGATTCCCGGAGTTCAGTTCCATGCACGGCGAGCAGGGATCAGAAGACTTGAAGCTGTCGTTCGTGTCCTCCGGCGCGGCAGCGGCGTCCATCGCTCCGATTCAGGTTCTGACGACCGGCGACGGTGAGATGCACGCGTTGTTCGTTCCGACCGGGGAGAGCACGTCCACCACGGCGCTCCGTCTCGGAGAGGCCGTGGATACGCCTTGGCCGGGGATGCGGTTCACGGTGCTCCAGCGGTTCGATCACGCGCGGATCAAACAACAGCTCGATTTACCGGAAAAGATCTCCGAGGCGCGGGCCCCGGCGGTGCTGCTTACACTCGCCCATGACGGCGCTAACACGGAACTGTGGATCTCCAAGCACCAGCCGGGGCGGGTAACCGTGGATGGCACACAGTACGAGATTGCATATGCCGATCGGACGGAAGCGTTGGGCTTCCGCGTGACGCTCAACAAGTTCACTCTGGGATATTACCCGGGCGGGCGACGGCCGCGTTCCTTCGAAAGCCAGATCACCATCACCGATCCCGCAACCGGGCTGACTCTCAACCGCATCATCAGCATGAATCACCCGACGTCGTACGGCGGGTTCACATTCTATCAATCCAGTTATCAGCTTTCGGAGGCGAAAGCGACGAGCGTGCTGAGCGTATCGAGAGATCCGGGTCAACCTATCGTGTTCGCCGGCTTCATAGGATTGATGGGTGGCATGCTCTGGGTGCTCGGCGTCCGCATGCGTGCGCGAAGTCGCTCAACGGAGGCGATCGGCGGCCAATCCGCCTACGGCGGACACACGATTTCACTTCTAACTCCGGGCGAGCGTTGCGTGCAGGGCGGTTCGCCCGTCAAAGGCGATGGAAGGGCCAACAATAGCGGCGTGGTGGTGCAGCCTCCTCGCGCGGAATCGTCCCGGACGGGAAGAATCAAGATGATGTCCTATACGATGATGGCTCTGACGAGCTGTCTTTCGGCGTCGCCGTTGATGGGCGCCGAGCTTCCGTCGTCCTTGGATTTATCTACGGTCCGCGAACTTTGCGTCCAACACGACGGCCGATTTCCGCCGCTGGACACGGTCGCTCGCGACGTGGTCGAGTCCGTTGCCGGCAAGGCGTATTGTCGCAATCGCGATCCGCTGTTGTCGTTGTTGGCTTGGACCTTTGATCCCGAAACGTGGATGAAAGAGCCGCTGATCTCGATCGGCAATGCCGAGTTACGGCGGGAGATCGGTCTGCCGCAGGAACAAAGCGTATTTTCTTACGCGGAGTTGCTGGGCCACCAACGACTCCTGACCTTGATTGGCGACCTGTCCCGGATCGAATCGGGGCGGAAAATGGATCCGCTAGAATTGAAGGTCTCGAGCATCAACGAACAATTGATGCACTTGCAGGGCGTCTTTCGCGGGCAAACGATCGACCTGATCCCCGACCCCGCCGACCCGCTCGCTGCGTGGAAACCTATAGGGTTGCCGACGATGGGAGCGGCGACCGGTCCGCCGGCACTCCAGGAAAAATGGGTGGCGATTCGCAATGCGTTCCGCGCCGACGATTCGAGGGCTTTCACGACGGCCTCGAAGCAACTCGCAGATGCATTGGCTACCTTACCCGCGGCGTTCAGACCGCCGCCGGCTCGACTGACGACTGAGCTTCGCTACAACCGACTTGAGCCGTTTGGGACGGCGTGGCGAATCATGCTCTTGGGCACCGTGCTGTCGGCTCTGGCGATGCTCATTCGCCGCAAATGGTGCGATGGCCTCGGCTTGCTCGTGTTGTTGGTAGGTTTCGGGGTATTGACCTACGGTCTCTCCCTGCGATGGCAAATCGCAGGGCGGATTCCGGCGTCGAACATGTTCGAATCGTTGCTGTTCTTGGGCTGGGGCGTGGGAGCCTTCGCCATCGTGTCGGTCTTTCTGTTCCGACAGCGGCTGGTCCCGCTGACGGCGGCGGCGATGGCTTCGCTCGCATTGATTCTGGCCGATCGTTTGCCGGTGGATCATTTTATCCGGCCGATCGCGCCGGTTTTGTTGGATACCATTTGGATGTCGATTCATGTGCCGATCATCATGGTATCGTATTCGGTGTTGGCGCTTGCGGTGTTGATCGCCCACCTGCAGTTGGTCGTTCTGGCCGCCGCACCGCGGCGCACTGAACTTGCGCAGAGCGTTGACGGGCTTCTCTACTGGTACCTTCACGTGGGTTCGTTTCTCCTGACGGCGGGCATTATCACCGGCAGTATGTGGGCGGCCTCTTCGTGGGGGCGATATTGGGGATGGGATCCGAAGGAAGTATGGTCGCTGGTCGCATTGCTGGGGTATCTGACCATCCTCCATGTGCGGCTTGATCACACTCGCATTCCACGATGGGTCTACGCGGCCGGGGTATTGCTCCTGGCCGCAGCGCTCGCCGTCATCGTGCCGAAACTGGCGCCGCTGACGCCGGGACGGATACTCGGCTTAGCGGGCACCGTCGTCGGAATGGGAATCATGGTCCTCACCCGCGGACAATTCGCTACGGCGGCCAAGAGCATCATTTGCTTCTGGCTCATTGTGATGACCTACGTGGGAGTGAACTTCGTGCTCGGCATCGGCTTGCACAGCTACGGCTTCGGCACTGGCGCGGTCGCGCGGTACATGTTCCTGCTGGGCGGCATCGATTTGAGCTTCGTCGCGCTTTGCGCGCTCGTTTACCTGGTAAGGCGGAGTTGGACGCGTTCATCCCATCAGCCGGTTGTGCTCCAGGTAGGGGTGTAGGTTCATCAACGATGCGTGGGCGACTTGACTTGCAACCGATTAAATGGTAGAACGGCCATATAGCCATGAAGTTGAAGCCTAAGCACAACAGGGAACGATACGCGGCGCGTGCTAGGATCGCCAAGGCGATGGCGCATCCGAGCCGGCTGTTGATGCTGGAGGCATTGGAGGGGAAGGAGCGCTGCGTTTGCGAGTTGACCGAGTTGGTTGGCGCGGATCAGTCCACCGTATCGAAGCACCTGGCCGTTCTCAAACAAGCGGGACTCGTGGAGGATCGCAAGGAAGGCGTGATGGTCTTCTACCGCGTCAAGGTTTGCTGCTTGAAGGGCTTCTGGGACTGTATCGAGGGCGTGCTGACCGAAAACCTCAAAACCCAGCAGGCGGCGATGCGATGAGGCCGCGGCGGAGCCGTTCTTTTTTGTAACATCTATGGCGAAATTGCCATATTGGCAGGGTTCTTGCAGGACTGTGCGGCGGTGTAAGTCGAACCAGGAGACACAGCGATGGCCGGTAAACAGTGGAAGATCTTCGCGGCATTTCTCGGCATCTTTCTGGTGGCGTACTACCTGCCCCTGGCCAATCCCAAAGTCGAAGCCGCTATCTACGAGGCGTTCAAGCTGCTGCAGTGGTACGCGCGGAATCACACGCTGGCCTGCGTAGTTCCTGCACTCTTCATCGCTGGCGGGATCATCACCTTCCTGTCGCAAGCATCTGTCATGCGCTATCTCGGCCCAAAGGCCAATCAGCCGGTCGCTTATACGGTGGCGGCGGTGTCAGGGACGGTCCTCGCGGTCTGCTCGTGCAGTGTTCTCCCCATGTTCGCGGGCATCTGGAAAATGGGCGCTGGGCTCGGACCCGCCTCTGCGTTCCTCTATTCCGGTCCGGCCATCAACATCCTGGCGATTTTTCTGACCGCGCGTGTACTCGGTTTCGAAATCGGCCTGTGGCGGGCAGTAGGCGCCGTCGCGTTTGCGTTCCTGGTTGGACTGGGAATGGCAGCTATTTTCCGCAGGGAGGAGCGGAAGAAGATCGAGGCAGTCGCGTTGTCGGCGGACCCGCCCGACGGGCGTCGGCGAGCGTGGCAGAGCGGGCTGCTGCTGGCGAGCATGATCGGCTTCCTGATCTTCTCCGACTGGTTCAATCCGGGGGATGCGGTCGTGCAGCGCGTCGATGGCACGGAAGTCCGCGGCGTCGTGCTCCAGGAGATGCGCGACGAAGTGATGATCCAGGTCCAGGAATCGACCGGCACGGTTCGCGCCGGTGATCGTCTGACGCTTCCCAAGAGCGAGATCGCCGCGATCGTCGAGGCGAAGTCCTGGGTCATGGACGTATATCACGTTCGGTGGTGGCTTGCGGGACTGTGCGGACTGGCGCTGGCGATGATGATCTGGCGTTGGGTTGAACGGGATGAATTCAAACAATGGATGCACAACACCTGGGACTTCGCCAAGCTGCTGATTCCCCTGCTCTTTGGCGGCGTCTTCGTGGTCGGTTTCATCTCCGCGATGCTGCCGGACAAGCAGATCGGGCAACTGGTCGGCGACAACGGGTTACTCTCGAACTTCGTCGCGTCGCTCGTTGGAGCGCTCTTCTACTTCGCGACACTAACGGAAGTGCCCATCACCCAAGCACTGACGGAGCACGGTATGGCCAAAGGACCAGCACTGGCCCTGCTGCTAGCGGGGCCGGCGCTCTCCCTGCCGAATATGCTGGTGTTGATCAAGATCATGGGGACCAAGAAGACGGTTGCTTTCTGCTCCATGATCGTGGTGGCGGCGACGGTTGTAGGGATGATCTTTGGATGGATGCAGCCCGGGAGCGAGAACCTGGTTGCGAGCGCGGGAGTTGTGCCATGAAGATCGAGATTCTGGGGACCGGTTGTCCGAAGTGCAATCTGCTGGAGGCGACGGCCAAGGCCGCCGCCAACAAAATCGGTGTCGCGTACGAAATCGAACATGTCCGGGACATCAACGAGATCATGAGACGCGGCGTAATGATGACGCCGGCGCTGGCGGTCAACGGCAAGGTGGTGCTGGCCGGAAGAGTGCCCAAAGAATCGGAAGTCATTGCGATTCTGACCGGCCTCGCGTTAGGACCGAATTGATAACGCGTGAGCCCGCTCTGACGGCAACGCAAAGGGAAAACGACGATGAAAAGCGCAGTTACGATCATTTTGTTGATCTTTGTCGCGGGCAGTGTGGCGTATCTCGTGGTGAGTGAAGCACGCTCGAAAACGGCACCTACCGATCCGGCTACGAGGGGGGCGGACCAATCTCAGTCTGTGGCGAGCGGGTCGCTTCGTGCGACCAACAAGCCTGCGAACGAGAAGCAATCGCCGGTGTTGGTGGCGTACTATTTTCACGGCACGTTGCGATGCCCGACCTGCCTGAAGATGGAACAGTACGCACGCGAGGCCATCGAGGAGACCTTCGCCAGCGACGTGCAGAGCGGGCGGGTTCAATGGCAGGCCGTGAACTACGATGAATCCGCCAATGAGCATTTCGTGAAGGACTACGGTCTAGTGGCGAGTAGCCTGGTCATCGTTTCGGGCGAAGCCGTCGCGTCGGACGTCTGGCGCAGGCTGGATCGCGTCTGGGATTTAAACGGCGACGAGCAGGCTTTCAAGAACTACGTGATCGACGAGGTCAAGAACATGCTAAGGGGCGATAAGTGAGCGGAGACTGGCTTCTCGGACTTAGCTCGGCCCTGTGGTTCGGGATTCTGACCTCGATCAGCCCGTGCCCATTGGCCACCAACATCGCCGCGATCTCGTTCATCGGACGCCGAGTCGACCGACCGCACGCCGTGATCGCGACGGGAGTCCTTTACGCTCTTGGCCGCACGATCGTATACGTCGTGCTGGCCGGGCTGTTGGTGTCGAGCCTGCTGAGCGCGCCTTCGGTTTCGCACGCCCTTCAGAAGTACATGAACAAGGTCTTGGGACCGTTGCTGATCCTAGTGGGCATGATGTTGCTGGGCCTCATTGAGTTCCATACGCGCGGATCGAAGCTCGGTGCGCGCGTCGGTCGTCGGGCGGAACAATGGGGCATCTGGGGCGGATTGCTCTTGGGTGTCGTTTTCGCGTTGGCGTTTTGCCCGTCTTCAGCGGCCTTGTTCTTCGGAAGCCTGCTTCCCATTTCGGTCAAGTACGAATCGCGCCTGTGGCTTCCCTTGGCCTACGGGTTGGGAACGGCGCTGCCGGTGATCCTGTTCGCTCTGGCGATTGCGGCCGGCGCGAGCGCGGTAGCCCGGGCGTTCCAACGAGTAGCCGCGTTCGAGCGCTGGGCGCGGATAGCAACAGGGCTGATCTTCATCGCCGTGGGCGTCTACTTCTCGCTGGTGTTTATTTTTCGGGTATGGTGACGTCCAAAATTCGTGACAATCGACCGTGTGAGGCGGGCCAGCGGTTCGGAGCAACGAAGAGCGGGCGGTATCCACACCCTCTGAGTTACGCAGTGCATCTTCACCGTAACTTCCACTAACAGCCGCAGCAATAGTTTATCGGACGTCATATAGTTCCATGATTCCATCGCCTTGGGCTTGACAGCCGGATATCTGCTAGGTATATTTGCTCATACGCATAAGCGTATGTACTGAGAGTATTGTGATGAAAAAGACCTCTGAACTCTTCAAAGCCCTCGCGGACGAGACCCGGCTCCGCATCTTGGCTCTGCTGACGCGCGGCGAGCTTTGCGTGTGCGAGTTGACCACGGTGCTCGGCGTGGGGCAATCCAAGGCCTCGCGGCATCTGGCTGTGCTCCGCAACGCGGGTCTGGTAACCGACCGGCGGCACGGTATGTGGGTCTACTATTCACTGGCAAAGTCGGGCGACTTCAGTCGTGACCTCATCCTCGAATGGCTCGCCAGAGCGGAGGAGGCCATTCCGAGTGCGGCCGAAGACTTGGGTATTCTCGATCGATCGCGCGCGCAGGGCACGGGCTGCGCCGCGTGTCCGGACTACACGGCGATTGATTCACCGGCTGAATCGGCGTCGGCCAAGGGAAAATGATACCGGGGGGAACGGGGCATCTGGGAAGTTTATGTCCCGGTGGACCGTTTCGACGGCTTTGCACTTAATTCGGAAGGGTTTGGCCTTGTTTGATGCCGGGCGTCGGCATCGAGGATTACCCGACGGCATCGGGATTCAAACCAGTCATGGAGCTGGGAAACTAGGAGAAAAGATGATGATGTGGAGAATGGCACAAGCACTCGTTCTTGTCGTACTCGTCGGCGTCGCACGCGCGAACGCGGATCCGGTTCAGACGAAGCCGTCATCGCAGCCCGCTTCGCCGCAAGTCACACCGGCGACGTTACCCGCTGTGAATAGCATCCCTGCGGGCGTGGCCGCCCAGGCGATCCAGCACGCAGCGGACGCCAAGAAGTACCTGTTTATCTTCTTCTACAAGGCAGAGGATGACGCCACGAAATCGGCCCGGAAAAATTTTGAAGAGGCGACGCCGAAGTTGACGGAGAAAGCCGAAGCGGTCGTAGTGAACGCCGGCGATCGCGCGGAGTCGGACGTGGTGAAGCGGTTCGGTCTTGGGCAGGCGCCGATGCCGCTCGTGCTCGCCATCGGACCCAGTGGCGCCGTCACTCAAAGCTTCACCCAGAACTTCGATGAGCAGCAACTTCGCACCGCGTTCGTCAGCCCGGGCACCGAGAAGAGTCTCAAGGCGCTTCAAGACCGCAAGTATGTCCTGTTATGTGTTCAGAACGGGGAGACTCAGTTCAATGACCAAGCGATGCAGGGCGTTCGTGATTTTGCGGCGGATCCCCAGTATGCCCGATCCGTAGAAATCATCGCCGTTGATCCGAGTGATGCGAGAGAAATGGAATTTCTAGCGCGGTTTGGACTTAGTGTGAGCCGCAAGGAAGCGGTCACGCTCTTACTAGCGCCACCTGGAAAGGTCATGGGCACGTTCGTAGGAGCGACCGACAAGAACACGCTCCTGGCGGCGACTACACCACCCAAGGCCGGTGGCTGCTGCCCTGGTGGCAGTGGCACTAGTACCTGTGGGAAAAAGGAAGGTAATTAGGAGGCGATCAGGTGCAGCTTAGACAACTCGTGTGGCGCGAAGCCTTTGAGCGGAAGAATCAACTGGCGACAAGTTTCTTCGCGATCTTCCTCGGCATTGCCGCAATTGTGTCCATCAAAAGCATCACCTTCTACTCGGAGAAGGCGGTCGCCAGGGAACTCGATGCTCTTGGGGCCAACATTCTGGTCCTCCCGAAATCCGCGTCCGTGCAGGACTACTACAGTGCGGACATGCAACACGAAGATTTCCCAGAGGAATACGTTTCCGTGCTGACGATGTCCGACCTGCAGGGTTTGGACAATCTCTCGCCGAAATTGTCTATCCCGATAGAGGTAAGAGGAAAGAAGGTGACGCTAACCGGCATCCTGCCCAAGAGCGAATTCCAGATCAAGGCGATGTGGGCGGGGGCCGGTGTTTTCTCGCTCCCAGCTGAAGGGTGTGGCAGTGTTGCAGTCGTGCCGGACGCCTTCAAACCGCCGGTGCAGGAAACCCTGATGCGCAAACGAGTCATCGATGATTTGGGTGATAACGAGGCCCTGATCGGGGCCGAGGTGGCGGCTCTGCTTAGTATTAGAGAGGGCGACGAGGTTGAGGCGCTCGGCAAGAAGTTTAGAGTAACTGCCGTACTTCCGCAGACGGGGACGGTGGACGATTCTCGCATTTTCGCACATCTGCACACCGTGCAAGAGCTTACCGGTAAGGGCCACGTGCTCAACGCGATCGAAATCGTCGGCTGCTGCAACGCGATCGCGGGCGGGCTTGTGCAAAAAGTCAACAAGTTGCTGCCGAACGCCAAGGTCGTGACGGTCACGCAGGTCGTGGACACGCAGATCAAGACCAATCGCATGATGGCCCGGCTATCGTTCGTGTTCTTGGGCATCATCGTTCTGGTCGGCGGGGCGAGTATCGCGAATTACATGTACGCCAACGTGTTCGAACGGCGGCGTGAGATCGGCTCGCTCATGGCCCTCGGAGCCGGCTCGGGGCTGATCCTGCGGATGTTTCTGTTGAAGGCGCTGTTGCTCGGCTTGGCGGGCGGCGTCGCAGGCTACGTTCTGGGCACGGTTCTGGCCGTTACACTCGGTCCGCGCGTGGCCGGGATCATCGTAATGCCGATGCCTATTCTGCTGGTTTGGGCGGTGGGTATTTCCGTCCTCATTGCACTAGCCGCGAGCTATCTTCCCGCGCGGCGGGCAGCGCTGCTTGATCCCTGTGCAACGCTCCAGGAGGTTTGACGAAAAATGAAACTCGAAGGCGTTTCCAAGAGCTACAAACACCGAGGCCGACTTGTTACGGCCCTGGACAATGCCACCCTGGAAATCCACCGTGGTGAATTCGTCGCGGTGGTCGGTGCGAGCGGGAGCGGGAAAAGTACGCTGCTTCTGATGTTCGGGGGAATGCTTTCGCCGTCCAGCGGGCGCGTTTTCCTGAACGGCCATTCGTTGTATGACCTATCTCCGAACCAGCGGGCGGAAATCCGACGCGACAAGATCGGCTTCGTCTTTCAGACCTTCAACCTCATACCATACCTAACCGCGCTCGAAAACGTGCAGATTCCGCTGTACTTGGCGGGGAGAGCGCCCGCGGACCAGCGCGAGCGGGCGACCAACCTGCTCCATCGCGTCGGGTTGGGCGACCGGCTGGACCACAAGCCGGCGGAACTTAGCGTCGGCCAACAACAGCGCGTGGCGTTGGCTCGCGTGCTGGCCAACGATCCGGAGGTCGTCCTGGCGGACGAGCCGACCGGTAACCTTGACCCGGATACAAGTGAGCAAATCCTGCGTCAACTGGATGAATTGAACCGGGAAGGCCGCACGATCGTGATGGTCACTCACGACCCGCGTGCGGCGGCGCGCGCCGGACGAATCCTGCACCTAAACGCGGGACGCGTTCTCCCCCAAGGGCCCAATCCGGATAGCAGTAGGCCCGCCGGGGAGCCTAATTACGCCGTGGTGGAGGGCGCAAGGAGGTAAAATGAACAGGCTTGAAGTTATCGGTGTGGCTATTGGGGCCATCACGGCTTGCAGCGTCGGATCGGGTTGCGTGAGCGCGGGGGCAAGTGCTTCGAATTCAATGAATCCACCGTCGCGCCCGCTGATCGTCGAGCTGTTGGCCCTCGACCTTTCCACGTGCGGTCGATGTAGGGGTACGGATCGCAACATCGAGGCGGCTGTACACGAGCTGCGCCCGATCCTCACACGGACGGGCGTGAGTTTGCAATTTCGCAAGACCGTCGTCCGGACTGCACAACAGGCGGCAATCCTGCGCTTTCGTTCTTCACCCACGGTGCGGATCAACGGTCGTGACGTACCGATCGAGTTTCGTGAATCGCGTTGCGGTGATTGCACCTCCCTCGTCGAAAGGAAACCGTGCGAAGTCGATTGTCGCGTCTGGGTGTGGCATGGGCGGGAGTACACTGAGGCTCCGAAGGAGTTGATCGTCGACGCGATCTTGCGGGCCTACCCGGCCGCATTCGAGGATTCGCCTCCCGCACCAACGGAACCGTTCGAGCTTCCGGAGAATCTCAAACGGTTTTTTGCGAGTCGGTCATAGGTGGAGTCTGAGTCGACACGTCCATGTTGCTCGGATCCCGAATTACAGGAATCGCATTGTGCAAAGGCAAACTATGGCATCAGACAAGGTAGGGCATCAGGGCGATAGTGCGCAGTCAGTGATTGACCAAGTGCGGCTGGGTTACGCCGCCATTGCAGAGAAGGGTAGTTGGAGAAAAGCCGCAGACGCCGGTTGCGGCGGTGGTGGATGTTGCGGCGCATCGAATCTTGACGAGTCGTCCCTCGCCCGAAACATCGGCTATTCAGAGGCTGAACTGGCCGCCGCGCCCGAGGGGGCGAACATGGGGCTTTCCTGCGGCAACCCCACGGCGATCGCATCGCTCGTGCCGGGCGAAGTAGTCTTGGACCTGGGAAGCGGCGGCGGGTTCGATGTCTTCATCGCCGGAGCGAAGGTCGGTTCTACCGGCCGCGTGATCGGCGTGGACATGACGCCGGAAATGATCTCCAAGGCTCGGCGCAACACGGCCGCGTATCGGCAGCAGATCGGCCTCGACAACGTGGAGTTTCGACTCGGCGAAATCGAGCACCTCCCCGTCGCCGACGCTTCCGTCGATGTTGTGATTTCGAACTGCGTTTTGAATCTCTCGCCGGACAAGCCGCAAGTCTGGCGGGAAATCGCCCGCGTGCTCAAGCCCGGCGGCCGCGTGGCCGTGTCGGACCTTGCCCTGCTCCGGGCGCTTCCCGACGCGGTACGTCAGATGATTGAGGCACTCGTGGGTTGCGTGGCCGGGGCGGTCCTCGTCGAAGAGACGCGGCGGATGATTCATGACGCCGGACTCGCCGACATTAAGCTCACTCCGAAACCGCAGTACATCAAGGCGATGGCCGACTCGGAGGATCCGCTCTATCGCAAGGTCATGGAAGCGTTGCCCGTTGGTTCGTCGGCGAGTGACTTCATCACCAGCCTGGACGTGGCGGCCCGCAAGCCGAAAGGACGACCATGACCCATGAACGGGTCGGCAGGCTCTCAGTGCTCGATCGGTTCCTGACCCTTTGGATTTTTCTCGCCATGGCCGTCGGCGTGGGCAGCGGCTATTTTTTTCCAGGCATCGAAGGCGTCATCAATCGGTTCCAGATCGGCACCACGAACATCCCGATCGCCATCGGCCTGATCCTCATGATGTACCCGCCACTCGCGAAGGTGAAGTACGAGGAATTAGGCGATGTGTTTGGAAACGTCAAAGTCCTCGGGCTGTCGCTCGTGCAGAACTGGGTCATTGGCCCGGTCCTCATGTTCGTCCTGGCAGTGCTGTTCCTTCGCGGATATCCCGAGTACATGGTCGGTCTGATCATGATCGGCCTGGCTCGCTGCATCGCCATGGTCATCGTTTGGAATGAGTTGGCCAAAGGCGATACCGAATACGCGGCGGGCCTGGTCGCATTCAATTCGATATTCCAAGTGCTGTTCTACTCGGTCTATGCCTGGTTCTTCATCACCGTGCTGCCGCCGCTGCTCGGTCTACAGGGCGCGACGGTCCACGTGACCATCGGGCAGATTGCCGAGAGCGTGTTCATTTACCTGGGCATCCCGTTCATCGCGGGCCTGTTGACGCGATTCATCCTGTTGAAGGCGAAGAACCGCGAATGGTACGAGACGAAATTCATTCCGAAGATCTCACCGATCACGCTGATTGCGCTGCTGTTCACCATTCTCGTGATGTTCTCGCTCAAGGGCGAGTTCATCGTGCAATTGCCGCTCGACGTGGTACGCATCGCGGTGCCGTTGTGCATCTACTTTGTGCTGATGTTCCTGATATCCTTCTGGATGGGCAAGAAACTGGGCGCCGACTACTCCAAGACGACAACGATCGCGTTTACCGCCGCAAGCAACAACTTCGAGCTTGCCATCGCGGTGGCGGTGGCCGTCTTCGGAATCAGATCGGGCGCTGCCTTCGCCGCAGTGATCGGTCCGCTCGTCGAGGTTCCGGTGCTGATCGGCCTGGTCAACGTGGCCTTGTGGTTCCGAAAACAATACTTCTCGAGCGATTCAAGCATGGCGAGCGCACCAGCGACATGATTCCGCAGCCGTCTCTCGTGAACGTTCCTTCGGTTGAAGTCGTGTGGTACGGAATCACGACCAACCGGCCGATCGTGAACTAATCTCCGCCCCCGACAGCTTGACCCGGTTGCATAATCCTTGCAACAACGTGTTACGCGCTAGCTTCGCAGGAATACCGGACTACAGTACAGATACCCACGGTACAACGTATGCGACACTTTGTCTAGCCGGATAACCGCGCCGTGGCACATCGCTTGCTTGTGTCTATAGTAGGGACGCCGTTTTGGTCTCGCCAGCGTGGTTGGTTGTACTCGGCTCGTCGCTCACCCCAACGCTCAAGGGCGTTGGGGCTGACGGAGGAGACGCGTGACGCGATGGCACTCGATCGACGTGGATTCATCAAATCGCTGACCGTCGTCGGAATGGGCGGGGCGGTCCTCAATCATCGCCGAGCGAATGGCGACGGCGGCGAAACCGGCGGCGACCCTGCGGACGCGTTCGGCGTGCTGGTCGACATCCCCAACTGCATCGGGTGCCGCAAGTGCGAGTTCGCCTGCCAAAAGACGGCCGGATTCACCGTTCCGCCCATCGAGACCTTTGATGATAAATCGGTGTTCGCGACCGATCGCCGTCCGCAACCGCACGCTTACACGACGGTGAACCGGTACCCGAATCCGACGACCCCGGCGAAGCCGGTGTATGTGAAGGCCAACTGTCTGCACTGCTTGGAACCCGCTTGCGTGTCCGCGTGTCTGGTCGGCGCTTTGCGCAAGACGGAGAGTGGAGCCGTGGTGTACGATGCGTGGAAATGCATGGGCTGCCGCTACTGCATGGTGGCCTGTCCGTTCCAGATTCCCACGTATGAGTATGACAACGCCCTGACCCCGCAAGTGCGGAAGTGCGACTTCTGCGCCGAGAGTCGGTCGAAAAACGGCGGCGTGCCCGCGTGCGTGAAAATTTGCCCGAACGACGCGCTGATCTTCGGTCGGCGCGGCGAACTGCTGAAGCTCGCCCATGAGAGGATTCGCGATCACTCCGAAATGTACGTCGACCACGTGTACGGAGAGCACGAGGCCGGGGGGACGTCCTGGCTCTATCTCTCCAGCTTCCCGTTCGAGAGCCTGGGATTCGTCCAACTCGCATCCGTCGCGCCATCGCGGTTGACAGAGATGATTCAACACGGTGTGTTCAAGCATTGGATGCCGCCGCTCGCGCTCTATGGTCTGTTGGCGATCGTCATGTGGCTCTCCCGACGAACGGAGGAAGCAGAGCATGGTGGTTGCGTCACCGAGCCGGAGTTTGTCGACGAAGGAGTGCCGGTGTGACCGGACACGAACAGCCTCGTCCCGTGGCGTGCAAGTTCCTAACTCCGGGCGTCGGCGTGCTGTTGGCGCTAATCGCAGCGGGGCTCGCATTCGCGGTCTATCGGTTCCTTTTCGGACTGGCTGCGGCTACAAACCTGGACCAACAACACCCGTGGGGGCTTTGGATCGCCATTGACGTCGCCACCGGCGTGGCCCTTGCGGCGGGCGGATTCACCACCGCGGCGCTCGCCTACATTTTTCGTCGTGAACAATTCCACGCGATCACGCGTCCGGCACTGCTGACCGCGATGCTCGGTTATACATTCGTAGGCATCGGCCTGATGGCCGACCTGGGGCGGTACTACAACATCTGGCATCCGGCGTGGCCGACCATGTGGCAGGGCGACTCGGTTCTCTTCGAGGTGGGCATGTGCGTGATGTGCTACATCACCGTGTTGTACATTGAGTTTCTGCCCATCGTCTGTGAGCGATTCGTCAATGATGAGCGGCGTCCACGACTTGCGCGATTTTGCGTCACCGTCCAAGGGGTCGTGAATCGGACGATGTTCCTGTTGATCATCGCCGGCGTCGTGCTTTCGTGCCTGCACCAGTCCTCACTGGGCAACCTGATGGTGATCGCGCCGTCGAAGATGAACGCACTATGGTATACGCCGATCCTCTCGCTGTTGTTCTTGCTTTCAGCCATCGCCGTGGGCTTCCCCATGGTGATCTTCGAGTCCGTCTACGCGGCATGGGCACTCAAGCTAAAGCCTGAACTAGAGCTTCTCAGGAGCCTAGCGAAATTCGTTCCCGTACTCCTCGGAGTGTATATCGCGTTCAAGGTCGGAGATTTGTTGATTCGTGAAAGTTACGTACACTTGGCGGATGGATCTACCCAGAGCGTTCTGTTTCTCATCGAAGTCGTGTTCGGACTCATCACCCCGTTCGCTCTGTTTCTATCCGTCCGGGTTCGCCGTAGCACTCGATGGTTGTTCATCGCATCCCTCTTGATCGTGCTCGGAGTGGCGCTGAATCGTGTGAACGTGTTCCTCACGGCGTATCAGCCGCCGTACGCGGTGAAGACGTACTTCCCGTCCATCGGTGAGTTCATCGTCACCGCCGGCTTGGTATCCACTTTGATCCTGCTGTACCGCGCAGCGGTGACGTATCTTCCGGTGATCACGCAGCCCGTTCAGGTGAAGATGACATGAAAACGCGTACGCCCCGCCTCCCGTCGGTTGCCACCCGACACGCACCATGGCTTGCGACCGTCGTCGCGGGGAGCGCCGGGATCCTGTTTACTACGTTCGCACTTGGACAGACGGCGGACCGAATGCACAACGCGACGAAGGCGCCTTCGATTCAATGCGACGAATGCCATACGTGCAAGGAGCCGACACGAGAGGCGTCTTGCCTGCGCACCTGCCCGCGCAACTCGGTCCAGAAAACGGCCGAGGAGTTCTCCGCGCGACGCGGACCATCCCTCGTGATTCTCGATGAGTTGCAGGACTTGTATCTGCCGGTCCCTTTCGATCACCGGGGCCACGCGGATATGGCTCAGATGACCGGAGGATGTTCCGTCTGTCATCACTACACGCCCGAAGGGCTTGAGCACCCGGAGTGCAAGAAGTGCCACGAGACTGCCTCACTCCACGAGGACATTCGCAAACCCGGACTCAAGGGTGCATACCACCGTCAGTGCATGGGCTGCCATCGCGAGTGGAGCGGCGAAACCTCCTGTGGTGCATGCCACCAACCCAAGGCCGGGGCGGCAAAGAAGGGGAGCGTCGCGGTACTTCCGACGAAGGACGATTTGATGGGGCGCATGCACCCGCCGATCCCCGAACCGGAGGTCGAGGTCTACCAGACGAAGTGGGAGGGGTCAACCATCGCTCCACCACTCACGGGTGGTGGAGCTGGCCGGAGCCGCGTTTTCTTCCGTCATAAGGCGCACATCCGTGACTATGACTTGCGTTGCTCCGACTGTCACCGCGAGGATAACTGCAAACGTTGCCACGAAGAAGGCAAGGAGCATACGCAGCGTGTCCGTACACTCGAAGAACACCACAAGCCCTGCTTCGACTGCCATCGGACATCGCCCTGCGACAGTTGTCATATTGAGGAGGGAAAGCCCTCACCGCCTTCCTTCGATCACGCCCGCACCGGCTGGCCGCTGAAGCGCTATCACTCCAAAAAGAGCTGCCGTGCGTGCCACCAAACGGTCCCTTACGGTCGGCCGGAGACGAGCTGCATTTCGTGCCACTCGAACTGGACGCCGGCCAACTTCGACCACGCCCTCACCGGACAGCGACTCGACGACAACCACGTTCGGTTGGAATGCGACGGCTGTCACGTGGACCGTGCATTCGAGCGCCCACCGAGGTGCGACCAGTGCCACGAGCCGGAAGAGGGGGTTTCCTTCCCCGCGAAGCGCCCGGGCCAGGCCTTTCCTTCTACGGAAAAATGATGGTTTTTTTGGAGGAGGCCGGATATAAAGAAGGCCGCAGGCGAGGCTGTGGTTCGCCTTCCGACGTCTCCGATTTGGTAATACGACAATCACAGAAGGGCCGGCGACGTACGGTCCCGGGTGCGGCGCGGCGTAGGCTGCTCCCCATAAGTTGATTTAAGGATTAGTTAGAGATATACCGATCGTTGGAAAGGTGTTACTTTGCTGTCAGCAACTAGCGAATATGCTCTTCGAGCCCTGATCTATTTGGTACATCACGAAAGCGATTGCCCCGTTGCAGGTTCGCGGATCGCGAAAGAGGCAGAGGTCCCGTCCAAATACCTCTCGAGGATCCTGGGCGATCTTGTACGCGCGGGGTTGCTCACGGGAACTCGCGGAAAGAACGGCGGTTATCGGATGACGCGATCCCCGAAAACAATTCTGCTTTATGAAGTGTTCGACCTATTTGAGCCTGTCAGCGGTAACCGGCGGCCCTGTCCTTTTGGAAACACGGTGTGCAACGACATTGATCCCTGTGCGGGTCATTCTCGGTGGAAAGTCGTGCGCGATGTGTACGAGCGGTTCCTCCGAGAAACGACCGTATACGATGTCGCGGTTCTGCCAAAATCGTGAGACCGTGGTATGGGCGACTGAACCGGCGAGGATTGTGTTTTGTGAAGCTTAGGGTATTTCGATGCGTGCCTGAGTCTGTTTGTCCGGGGGGCTTTGATCGGCTGATTGGCTGCGTGTTGATTTACAGGGAATGTGCGTCTCACGCAGTTTCACGTACGATGGCTGTGGAAGCAGGCTGAGGGCGGCCCGATTGTGGACAGATTACCTGGCATTTTGGCAGATACAACGATGGAAGCTCACGAATGGAATATCGGAACCTACACAGCACTTAACAGGCCGAAGCAGTTGGGGCGGTGTCCTGAATGGATTGGTAGTACCCTGCTTGGCCTGATGCTCGCGTGTGCAGGTTGTGATGGAGTTGGATCGCCTGGTCTTCCCGGTCCACAAGGCCCTCACGGGCCGCAGGGACTCAATGCTGGGAGTGATTTGCCCGGAACCGTGGTAACCATCCTAGATGTTAACGAGGGGCGCCCGGTGCAAGTTGGGGGCCCCATCAGTGTCACGTTCACGCTGAAGACGAAAGATGGGGACCCGATATCGATCGAAGATTTAGACCGCTTTTCGATCTATGTTTCGGGGCCGACGAACAATTATCAGCGCGTGATCGTCCCTGAAGGGGATGTGGCGAACAACGTTACGTCCCAGGGAAGCGGGGCGTATACCTACACGTTCGCACAGCCGTTTCCGAGCACGCATGTGGCGCAGGCGAATGACTCGAGCGTGTTCGGTCCGGCGGACAACGAGTTAACCGGCACGTCGGTCGCCGCGGGGGCGTACACCGTGGGAATCGAGGCGCGGCGGACGTTTACAGTAGAAGGGCAGTCGCTCCGCGATTCCGGAGACGCCGCGTTCGATTTCAGCGTGGGTGAGGCTCCGCTCCAGGCTCGGCAGGTCGTGCTCCAGACAAACTGCAATCAATGCCACACTCAATTGACGGTTCACGGAGACAATCGTTTCAGCGTAACGAATTGCGTTCTGTGTCACACCAATGGGGCCGAGGATCTCATCTCGACCGATCCCACGAAGCAGACGCCGGGAACGAGTATTCAGTTCGCGAACATGATTCACCGGATTCACCGAGGTGCGGAACTACCGACGGTGGAGGCGACGCAGAACAGCAGCGACCCCTACCGTTACGAGGTTATCGGGTTCGGGGAGTCCGTGAATGACTTTTCGGACGTTGAGTTTCCGAGGATGCCCGGCGGCACGGGCTTCAATGGGCAAACACGTAACTGCGGGGCCTGCCACGCCGGCGCGGCGCAAGAAGAGCGAGCGTACAAGAACCCGAACCGTCTCGCGTGCACCGGCTGTCATAACGATATCGACTTTCAGGCGGGCACCATGTTGGATTCAGCCAACCCGGCGGTCGCGGCGGGGACACTGACGCGAGATCAAATCTCCGATCCGTCGTTCCGCACGCTTTTCCTTGGGGTGATCCAACATACTTTCAGGAACGGAGAATGCATCCAGTGCCACAACGCGACCAACCCGGCGTTGGATCCGGCGGTGGTGCACGTGCCGCCGCTGCTACGGCCGGAGAACATCGTCGGACTGCAAGCCACGGTGCTGTCGGTCAGCGGAAGCACGGGCGCGGGATTTTTCCGCCCCGGCGACACGCCCATCGTGAGGTTTGACCTGCACGACGGCACCGGGAACCAGGTGGACATCGGCGACGTGGCTGGCGTGAGTCTCGTGATTTCCGGTCCGGTGGAGAACTATCAACACCTCATCCCTGCCACCGGTTCGGCGGCTTCGTTGAAGGGCGTCGGCGGAGTTCCGACAAGCGGGAAGGGGCCTTTCACCTATACCGGCGTGGAGCCGATTCCGGCGTCGTATCCTCCGCCGCTGAATGACTCGCCGGCGTTTGGTTTCGATGACGGATGGGGCGAGTTGAGCGGCCGACCGCTGCACGACGGAAGCTACACGGTCATGGTATATGCGTTCCGTCAGTTCGATTTCGATGATGCGACCTATCGCGAGGCGTCACCGCCGGGGTTGATGGCCATCCGAGTGGGAACATCGGGGCCGGCGACCGGCTATGCGGGTATCGTCATAGATGCCAAGTGCAACTCCTGCCATGGCGACCTGCGATTCCACGGTAATTCGCGTAAGGGAATCGCTGAGTGTGTGCTTTGCCATGTGGCCGGCGCAGAGGACCGGCCTAACACACCCCCCGAGCAGACGCAAGATCCAACGCCGGACTCCATCGATTGGAAGGTCATGATTCACAAGATACACAACGCTGAAGAATTGGATGTAGTGAAGAACGGCGGCCGATACGACATCGTCGGATTCGCGGCCGGTCAGCCACCGGATACCGGGAATGTGAACGACTTTTCCACAGGGGTATTTCCTTCGATGCCGGGCGGAGCCAAAAACTGCGCGGCGTGTCACGCGACGGACGCGTGGAAGGCCCCGATTGAGCGCGACGACGTGAACATTTGGAAAGTCGCATGCACTTCGTGTCACGATTCTTCGGCCGTGTCGACGCATGTGGAGCTAAACAC
This sequence comes from Phycisphaerae bacterium, assembly GCA_020056715.1. GTDB lineage: Bacteria > Planctomycetota > Phycisphaerae > UBA1845 > UBA1845 > SBAX01. Next base: position 22,480 of record JAGVHG010000077.1, read on the forward strand.
GCTCGCCGTCGGACGGGAAGCTTGTGCGACCTGCCATGGGGACGGAGCCTTCTTCAGTGTAGAAGAAGTGCACAAGATCCGTAGGACATACTAGGCTTTGCCTGAAAACTCCTTGTACTACCGATAGCTCTTTATAACGAAGAGTGTGGAGCGGAAGCGACACGATTCTTCAGGGCCACGATCCCCGGCGCGCCGGACAGACGTATGGGGGCGAGTGACCTTGTCGATTATCGATTGCGCAGCGGTTATTCATGCCGACTATGACTGTTCGGGCAAATGCGGATGTAGCCACCGCTGGGGTACCGAGCCGAACCCCAATAACCAGCGGTGAAAACGCTTGAGGGTCGCGCTGCGTCCCTTCATAAACTGATCGCGAAGGGCGAGCGTTTCGCGCTTACCAAGCAAGTAGCTCATGGGCACGCCGGGGCTTTGCGTGTACCAGTTCAGCTCGGTTTCCGCCCGTTCGCGGGTGAAACCCACGCCGTCGATCAGCATCCTCACGGCCGCCGCGACGGACAGCTTGCGAGTGTGGATGCCCACGTCGATCACCATGCGGTACGCCCGCCAGAGTTGGTCCGCGAGGTAGTTCAACTTCAACAGTCCCGGCGCGCCGGGATCGAACCAATCTTGCTCGACCATCATCTGCTCGCAGTATAGCGTCCAGCCTTCCATGAAGACGATGTGGTCGGCCATCTGACGGGCGCGGGAGCTTGCCCGGTTCGCCCAACAGAGCTGCACGTGATGCCCCGGATAGGCCTCATGGACGCAGGTTGATTCGATGCCGTAATGTTGCCCCAGGTTGGCCGGGGTGCCACTGTCGGAGAAATGACTGACAATGTGTGCCACTGCTCTGTGAGCAGTGCTTTCGTTCCACTGCTTGGAGCGTGGGAATTCGAAAGTCGTACTGCGGCGTAGGCGCCGATATATTGGTCCCCGTGAAGAGGCTTCCGCGAAAGACCCGCGTAGCATGGAATGAAGCAGGACACGCGCACTTCCTGACGTACTCCTGTTATCAACGTCTTCCACTTCTAGCCCGGGATCGAACCCGAAAATGGGTCATTGCCGCCCTGGAAGAACTGCGAAAAACCCTCCACGTATCCCTCTGGGCATATGTCATCATGCCCGAGCATGTACACGTTCTCCTGTACCCTGAACGAGACGACTATGAGATGCGCCGAATTCTCGCGGCCCTGAAACGGTCGGTGTCCAATAGAGCCAAGGCGCATCTTGAGCACACCGGCCAGACGGCATGGCTTCGGCGTCTGATGATGAAGTATCCCACACGGGAAGTCTTTCGATTCTGGCAGCCCGGCGGAGGATTTGACCATAACATCTTCAAAGAAAAAACTGTCGTCGCAGTGATCGAGTACATTCACGACAATCCTGTACGTCGCGGATTGGTAAAAGACCCGATAGATTGGGAATGGTCCAGTGCCCGCTTCTGGGATGGTCATACCGAGGTGCCAATGCGAATGGATGAACCGTTTGTGAGAGCCGTCCACACGGCGGAAGCAATCCACTGCTCACAGAGCAGTGGCACACCAGCGAACGGCGGTGTTTGGCACCAGGGTCAAAAGTGCTTCCAGGTCACTTGCATGCTGGAACCCCAATGAATGACCGCGATTGACGTTCGGCGAAGTGTTTGACCTTTGCCTGATGAACTCCAAGCAATCCACGTCGCTCAATCCATCTACACTTGGTCGGGCAAATACGGGTGGAGCCACCGCTGGGGTACCGAGCCGAACCCCAATAACCAGCGGTGAAAACGCTTGAGGGTCGCGCTGCGTCCCTTCATAAACTGATCGCGAAGGGCTAGCGTTTCGCGCTTACCAAGCAAGTAACTCATGGGCACGCCGGGGCTTTGTGTGTACCAGTTCAGCTCGGTCTCCGCCCGTTCGCGGGTGAAACCCACGCCGTTGATCAGCATCCTAACGGCCGCTGCAACGGACAGCTTGCGAGTGTGGATGCCCACGTCGATCACCATGCGGTACGCTCGCCAGAGCTGGTCCGCAAGGTAGTTCAGCTTCAGTAGCGGGGCGTCGAACCAATCTTGCTCGACCATCATCTGCTCGCAGTAGAGCGTCCAGCCTTCCATGAAGACGATGTGGTCAGCCATCTGACGCGATCGGGAACCCGCTCGGTTCGCCCAACAGAGTTGCACATGATGCCCCGGATAGGCCTCATGGACGCAGGTTGATTCGATGCCGTAATGTTGCCCCAAGTTTGCCCGATACGCTTCCTCGCTTACCGAGTGGTCCGGCTCGGTGACGAAAAAGACCCCGACCTGATGCGGATCGAGCGGGCCGGGGTAGGAGTAGGCCGCGGACGGAATGAGCGCTCGCAGAAACGCGGGAGTCGATACGACCTTGCAGTTTTCGTCGGGCGGAAGGTCGAGGAACCCGTCCGTGCTCATACGCTCCCGTAGGGCGTCGGTCACTTTTCGATAGTCCGACAAGATGTCGTGATCTCGCTGCGCGAATTCCTTCCGGGCGCGAAGCAACACTTCCGACCAGGCGGTGTCGCGATCGAACCTCTGCACATGTTGTTCGAGTTCGTCCTGATAGTACTGCACCAAGCTCCAGCCTGATTCCTCTACCTCCGACGGCGATGTGCTCAATCCATGCCAGTTCTTGACGATCTGATGCAGCGTCTCCGGCCCGACGGCGAAGTCCTCGTTAAGCGGCCTCTGCCGCAGTCCCGCAAGCCAATCTCCGTAGGAACGAACCGCGTCCACCGCCCTTTGTCCTGCGGTGGTCAGCTC
>JAGVHG010000075.1 GCA_020056715.1 Phycisphaerae bacterium
CGGCATGATCGGCGCCTCGTACCTCGGCTGGGTGCAGTGGTGGGCGGCGCGGGAGAAGCCGCCGCACTTGGTCACCATCATCCCCAACGTATCCCCGCCCGATCCGTTCTACAATATTCCCTACGAATATGGCGTGTATTTCATTCTGGGGGCGATTTGGTGGGCGGACATCCTCGAGTCCGGGGCGACGGCCGATCTGTCCGGCGCGGCCATGAGCAGCATCGGGGAGAAGAAATACGGCGAGCTTCTACGATCGTTGCCCGTGGTCGATCTGGACGAGAAGGTGTTGGGCAAGAAAAACAAGTATTGGCGCAAGTGGATCGAGCATCCCGTCAACGACTCCTTTTGGGAACAGGCCAACTTCCTGGACCATCTCGAGCAGGTGCGCATTCCCGTGTTTCATCAGTCGGGATGGTTCGATGGTGACGGAATCGGCAGCAAGCTCAACTACCTCAAGATGAAATCCCACGGGCACGCGCATCAAAAGCTGGTGCTGGGACCGTGGGGACACACGCCGGTCGCGCACCGAATGGTCGGTGACCGGGACTTCGGCGTGGAAGCCATCATCGATTTGCCGCGGGAATACCTGCGCTGGTTCGATCACTGGCTCAAGGGCGTGGACAACGGAATCGATCGAGAGCCATTGGTGAGCATCTTCGTGATGGGTAAAAACCAATGGCTGCACGGCGACAAGTATCCGTTGCCGCAAACACGCTTCGAGAAGTGGTACCTGACCAGCGACGGCAAGGCCAACACCTCGAAAGGAGACGGGAAGTTGACGCTGGATCTCCCGTCATCCGACGGCCCGCCGGACAAATACACCTATGACCCCGGCGATCCGACTCCCAATCCCGACTACTTCGAGGAATCCAAGGAAGAGGAGGCGAAGGTTCGGGCCGTTGAGGAGAAGAAGAAGGAGCGCGATACGCATCACGAAAGCGTGACCCAGGGGCGGCAGGACATCCTCGTATATCAAACCGGGCCATTATCCGAACCGTTAACCTTTGCCGGACCCGTGTCCGCCGTTCTGTTCGCGTCATCCTCCGCGAAGGACACCGACTGGTTCATGCGCTTAATGGAGGTCGAGCCAAGCGGCAAAATCTTCGCCCTGGCCGAAGGCAAAATTCGGGCCCGCTACCGCAACTCCACGAAGAAGGCGGAGATGCTCAAGCCCGGTGAGATTTACGAATACACGCTCGACCTTTGGCAGACGGGCATCACGATTCCGAAGGACCACCGCCTGCGCGTGGAGGTGGCCTCGGCTTCGTTTCCGCTATTTTCACGCAATCTCAACACCGGCGGACACAACGAGACAGAGACCGACTATGTTCCGGCGGAACAGATGATCTACCACGATGCGAAGCACCCGTCGCATGTGCTGTTGCCGGTGATCCCATAGGCGAGTAAGGAGCCTATCCCACTCGGGCCGAGTCTGCGATCCCCTCGCCGGGCGCGCGGTCGCTAAATAAGTTGTCGTAAACCCGCATGTGTTGCTCGATGAAGCGGCGCAGGCCGAAGACCTCGTAGGCTTGGCCGCGCGCGACTTCCCGTGCCTTGTCGAGAGAAGCGCGGTCCTGCAAGAGTCTTACCAGCGTGCCGACCTCGCTCTTTCCGCGAACTTGTTTGAAAAGCAGACCATTGACTTTGTGGGCGATCAGCTCCGCGACCGATGGAATCGCCGACCCGATGACGGCCGCTCCCGCAGCCATAGCCCACGCGATCGCTGTCGTCGAAACGTCGCCCCGCGCGTTCACCATCAAAACGTCGCAAACGGAGATCAACTCCTCGAACGGATGACCATCGCCCGGACTGATGATCGTCGCCCGCGACGGGGCCGTGGCCGCGTAGCGGGCGATGCGCGCTTGCTCGCGGAATGCTCCTGGAACGATGCACCACATTCCGTTGTCTAGATGATTCAATAGCGCTGCGGCCCAAAATGCCTCAAACGACCCGCTTTCGCGCATCACCGGCTCAGGAACGATTGCCAGCGTGTCGGTCTTCGCAACGCCGAGTTGCTCGCGCAGCAAGCTCCGCCGGCAGTGGTTGATCCACCCGAAGTCGATCCCCGGCCGGATTACGACGCACAGTCCGGGTGGTACGCCGCCCTCGATCAATCGCCGCCGAACGATCTCGCAACTGCAAACAATTGCAAATCCCGCAGGGCGAGCGAGCGTCCGCAACAGCTTCGCCTCCCGCAGCGCTAACACGGGGTCGAAAAGCTCGATCACCAACGGCCTCTCCGTCGCCGCCCGTGCCGCAGCCGCCGCATGCACTCCCCACGCATGGACCAGATCGACGCTTCGTTGGTCAACGAACTTTCCGACCAGCGGCGCGACCAGAGCGTCGAGGCGTACCGGGCGAGGGAAGACGTGGATAGGGCGTTCCAACGGACGCAGGGGAGGGACTGCCGATGGATCGATCGCTGCAACGGTATTCACAATACGGTCGGCGGGCAGCCGATCGAGCAAACTTCGGAGGGCGACGCGCTGCTCCCAACCGGCGGCGTCATCGAACAAGTGACAGACGTGTGTCATACGGTCGGGCGGCGGCTAGGGTGATTTTTCAAAGTCCTCGAGTTGATGATCGTGGAAGAGCCGGGCGATGTTCACCGCGAGCTTGGCGGTGAGTTCTTTGGAAATACCATCCTTGGTCTTCGCCCGCACGACGGCGGACCCGGTCATCTTCGCACTCACATAATTCCCCTCCGGACTGTCCGGCCAAACGCGGACCCGATGGCGATCCGACTTCTCTTTGGGGTTCAGCACCTTCACCGTCACCGCGAAGTACGCCGCGTTGGTCGCATCGGTGATATCTTCTTCCGCGAGAAAATCTTGCACTTCGATCCACACGACCTGCTCAGCTCCGGCAAGCTCTCCGATCTCGCGACAAGTGAGTTTCACAAAATCGGGGTGGGTTTGGCGCAACGACTCCTCGCTCTCGATGGGGACCACCTTGGTCGCCGACTTGGTGCGCAGCAATTCCTGGCTCACGTCGTCCCACAGGTACCGCCGCGCCGGCGGCCAGTCCACGCGTTCGTGTACGTCGTCAACGAACACCATGACCGGTCCGGCCGTCAGGCGGAATTTCGCGTCCACCTTCTCATTCCCGCAAGCACCGCAAACTGTGCAGGCGACAAGCATCAATAGGCCGATCGCGGTCCTACAGCTTTTCCAACCCGCCCGCTCCCTCATGGTCGCGGCTCTGATCGGTCGCACCGCCGCGTTACAGCTCAACGATATGTTCATAGAACTTTCGGGCCACCTGCTCGGCGAACTTGCGGTAGGTGGCTTCTCGGATCAGCGGAGAATTGGTCGCCGACATCAACACCGGCGTATCCTCAGGGTGTACGCATAGAACAGGGGTCAACTCGTAGCGTCGCTGCGGCTCACGCTCCGCGTGAATGTCGTGTACGGAGACCGACGCCTGGATGCGCCCGCGGAGAAACTGCGGCGCTTGGGGATCGCGGATTTGAAACTCCAACACTTCCAGGTAAACCACATAGTCCGCGTTGAACTTTCGACCGACCGCGTAGGGATCGATCTGGGCGTCGATGTTTTTCTGCAGGTAGTCCTCGACGTCCCGTGGATCGACGACCTGGGTGCCGAGGCTGCGCTGGCCCATTTCCGCGTGGAGCTTGTCTCCGATGTAGGTCGCCAACTCGAAGCGAACGTGCGGATAATCGAAGAGCGTCGCAGGCTCGGTCCATACCAAGACGGCCACGCGCTTGCCGGCCAGCTTGTCGAACTCCGGCGAGACCTTTTTGGTGTGCTCGCCAAGGACTACGAACGGAGTGAGCAAGTTGCACGAAGCGAGCAACGGCACGAATCCGAGTACGCAACTATGAAGGAGTTTGAACCTCATCGAGATCGTTCTTCTCCGTTCCTTATCTCGTCGTGCCGACGAGCGTAGTTACGATCTTGTAGACCCACCCGCCCAGCAACAGACCGACCACGCCGAAGCCGACTCCGGTCGGGGAGAGCCGGAACCAGTTTACCCGATAGGTCCTACCCGTGACCAGCGTCCCTCCGGCGGCAATAGCGGCCAGGCCAATCGCTATGGCCAACGCCAATCCCGCGGGTTGAGCATGGAACGCGGAGGCCAACCGGCCACGCGCCGCATGGGTGAAGGCCGTGGTCATCCCACAAGTCGGGCAGGGAACGCCCCAAAGCATCATCATTCCGCACGGCGGAAGCCCTAACTGTTCGTGGGTGCCGATCCCACCCGCCGCCGGTTCGAGCCGCGAGGCGACCGCGAAAAGCAATACGCAACCGCCGATCACCGCCGCGGCGAGCGCACGAGCGACCAGCGGCCGCTCGGCCTCAGCCTCAAGCACGATGGGGCCTAACGGGTGTGCCTTAAAACGCCTCTCCCCTTGAGGGGAGAGGCAGGGTGAGGGATGATCCCTGCGGCTTCGACCCTCACCCCAACCCTCTCCCCGCCACGGTGGATTTTCAACCTGGAAGAGAGAGGGAGTTGTTAGACAGAACCTAATCGTCAGACGCACAAGCCCACGATATTGCACTTTCCGATTGCGGACAAGGCGCGAAGGAACGTAGGAAACACTGAAACTCTGAAACGCCGAAACCTAAATCCCCAATCGCAATCCCCGGCAACTGGGTTTGATTTGGCTTTCGGTGGCTTTGGTCTTCTGGACGATTTTTCATAAGTCTTTTTCCGGCAAAGGCTTAGCATTTTGTCGGTGGGTTCGTTTGGTTCGGGCGCTTTTTTCCCTGAAGCCACGAAGCCGCTGAGCCACGGAGCCATCCGCCACAGGCGGATCATGCTCCGCCACGAAGTGAGCGGCCGGGGCGCAGAGGCACTAAATCCACTGATATAACGTGAGGGGTGATCGGTGGCGGGGCAAAGTGAGACCGATCAAGGCGGTCAGAACTTTTCAATAATACCGCATACGGTGGCAAATTTAGCTTGTGTATTCGCTGCGATTCGTTAAAATGCCGGGATATCGGTATTGTGTCGGAGCGGATATCCGCCTCAAGCAGTCGCGCACCGTCTTTGCGAATCTATAGAGTTGCGGCGGTCCGGACTACGCGCGAAAGAGCGTTTTTATTAACACTACAGCGCAATCTACGGGCGAAACTTCTCCAACAACGCAGCCAACGCCGGCTGCAGGGATCGAATCTGATCCGCAGTCATCATCGAGTCTCCTGTTTGTTCAGGAGAGCGCGCTCTCGAAATCACCACCAGCAAACGCATCGGAGCGACATCCCCGAATCCATGAGCCAGTATAGCGCTGTCATGCTAGGCAGCAGGCATTAGATGCGGTATCGTCCAAGCTGCGGGCGATTAGCTCAATTGGCCAGAGCGCCGCCCTTACAAGGCGGAGGTTGCACGTTCGAGTCGTGTATCGCCCAGCGAAAAGCAGGCAATAGGCATAAATAGGTATTAGGCAGTAGTGCCTTCTTGCACCTTCTAGTGCCCAATGCCTCTTGCCTAATTCTCCTTCAGGCTACCGATGAGGCCCTGGAGCACAGCGGCTCAGTTTCCGTCAAACCGCAGCGTAAACTCGGCAACGTCCTGTAAGTCAACGTAGCCGTCATCATCCAGGTCCGAGCACTCACAGCCGATGGCGGCCTCGGTCTCGGGACCGGCGAGACACTCGCCCATCCGTTGCCATTCGGCCAGCCCGTAGGTGATGCTGCTAACGCACGCCCCGGCCTGGCAAGCATCGTTTGTGGTGTAGAGGTTGCCGTCGTCGCAGTGGGGCGGCGCTCCGCCCACGCACGCAACGTCTGAGCAGCGAACAGCTCTGAAAATACGACAAGTCATCCGTTAAGTCATGGGGGAATTACTACACTTTTTCACGCCAGACAATAAAGTTGTACTGCGGCGCGCCGTGATGAAGCGGCTATACACAGCCGTGTGCCTAAAGTACGATCGCTTGCGGGCACAGAATAAACGGCGTGAAGTTATCTCGGGCTACCCGATGGGAGAGTGGACTCGTCTGTCGCCGTAGCATTTGGGAGCACACATGGACCCTCAGGATCGAATACGGATCGTCAAGTTGCGGGAGCTGATCCGCGACGTCCCGGACTTCCCCAAGCCCGGCGTGGTTTTCAAGGACATCACCCCGCTGCTCGGTCATCCGGCCGGTTTGTCGCTGGCCGTTGAGTATCTGACCCAACCTTTCCGCAGCACGCGGGTCGACCTGGTCGCGGGGGCCGAGTCGCGTGGGTTTATTTTTGGGACGGCCGTCGCACGCAACCTCTCCGCGGGGTTCGTTCCGATCCGCAAACCGGGGCGTCTACCGCATGACACGCACTCGGAAGAATACGCGTTGGAGTACGGTGTCGATCGGGTCGAGATTCACAGAGACGCCATCCACCCGGGCGACCGGGTGTTGATGGTGGACGACGTGCTGGCGACGGGCGGGACGATGGCCGCGTGCTGCCGATTGGTGAAGGCTCTAGGGGGCGAAATCGTGGGAATCGCCTTCTTGATCGAACTCGCCTTCCTCAACGGCCGCAGCCAATTGTACGACTATCCGATCCATTCCATCCTCCGCTATGAGTCGGAGAACGCCGCGCCCGACACGTGATCGAGGTTCAACTTCCGTCGGGTGGCATGGCCAAGTCCGCCTCCGGCGGACCGCGATGAGTTTCGAAGCCTAGGCCAGGGCCAGGAAAGACGAGTCGGTTTTGGCAAAATACCAGCAGCCGTGCTATGGTGGGGCACTACTGCTTGGAACGGGGGCGTAGCTCAGTGGTAGAGCATCGGCCTTTTAAGCCGCAGGTCTTGGGTTCGACCCCCAACGCCCTCAATATTCGGAGATGAACCGCACCGTGCATCGTTCCATCGAACCGCCACCCGGCGGCGGCCGGGCGAAAAAGTTCAATCTCAATCGCGCCCAGGTCGTTGATCAGAACTTCGTCGAGTTCGTACGTAACTGGGTGGCCCAGGGCTTTAGCCCTGGGGAACACAATCGCACTGGAGAATTCGAGTCCCCCACCTCTAAAGAGGTGGGCCACCCCAAAGAGGTGGGCCATTCAAGCGAACTGACCGGTCAAGACCTCATCGAGTTGTTTGAGTCGCAGATCATCGCCCGGCATCAGGACATCGTCTCGCGGGAGATGCGCAGCCGAAATGTTGGCTTCTACACGATCGCGAGCGCGGGTCACGAGGGCAATGCCGTCGTCGGACGGCTTACCCGGCACACCGACATCGCCTTCGTCCATTACCGATCCGGGGCGTTCATGGCCGAGCGCGCACGTAAAGTTTCCGGCGTGGACTTCGTCAAGGACACTATGCTGGGTTTTGCAGCAAGCAGCGACGATCCGATCGCCGGGGGACGCCACAAAGCGTGGGGAAGCGTACCGATGTGGGTGCCGCCGCAGACCAGCACCATCGCCAGCCACCTTCCCAAGGCCGTCGGAACGGCGCTCTCGCTTCACCGAGCGAAACGACTGGGAGTCCCAAATGAGTTGCCCGCCGATTCGATCGTCGTCTGCTCGTTCGGCGATGCCACGACGAATCACGCCGTCGCGCAGACGGCCTTCAACTCCGCGGGGTGGGCGGCCTATCAACGATTGCCCGTGCCGATCCTTTTCGTGTGCGAGGACAACAGCATCGGCATCAGCGTAGAAACACCGGATGGATGGATCGAGGAGACTTATCGTAACCGTTGCGGGCTGCATTACCTGCAAGCGAATGGCTTGGATTTGATCGACGCCTATACGGTGACGAAGGAGGCGGTGGAGCGCTGCCGCGAGCAACGTTGCCCGGTGTTTTTGCATTTGAAGGTCGTTCGATTGCTCGGTCACGCGGGGAGTGACGCGGAGACGGAGTACCACACGCTCGAGCAAATCGAGGCCGCCGAAACGAAAGATCCGTTGCTCGCATCTGCTGAACTCTTGCTTCGTGAAGGATTGATGACCGCGGATGACGTGCTGGAACTCTACGAACGAATCCGAAGTCGCGTCCGTGCCGCTGCGGAATACGCGAGCCAGAGACCGAAACTGACGAGCGCGGCCGAGGTCATGGCCCCCCTCGCGCCATCCACACCGGATAAAGTCGCGGCGGAGGCGCGGCGACCTCCGGATCATGCGGAGCGAGTCCGAATCTTCAAAGGCGAGGCGCAGCTTCCTGAGAAACTCCCGTCACGGCACATGGCGGCGCTCATCAACCATGGGTTGCACGACCTGCTTATCAAGTACCCCGAGTCGATCTTGTTCGGCGAAGACGTGGCCAAGAAGGGTGGGGTGTATCACGTCACAACCGGATTGACCGCCGCGTTCGGACTTGGCCGGGTGTTCAATACTCTGCTCGATGAGACCACGATCCTGGGCTTGGCGATCGGGTCCGGGCACGTGGGATTGCTGCCCATCCCGGAGATTCAATACCTCGCCTATTACCATAACGCGGAGGACCAAATCCGCAGCGAGGCCTGCTCGTTGCAGTTCTTCTCCAAGGACCAATACCGCAATCCGATGGTCATTCGCATCGCGGGCTGGGGGTATCAAAAGGGCTTCGGCGGCCACTTCCACAACGACAACAGCATCGCCGCGCTGCGCGATGTGCCGAGTCTGATTATCGCCACGCCGTCCCGCGGCGACGACGCGGTGAAGATGGTGCGTACATGCCTGGCCATGGCCAAGGTGGATGGTCGGGTGATCGTCTTCATCGAACCCATCGCGCTCTACATGACCAAGGACCTCTACGAACCGAAGGATGCGAAGTGGTCCTTCCCGTACCCACCGCCGAGCGAGTTCATCCCCTTCGGCGAAGGTGCGGTTTACCCTTCAGAGCCGCGACCGTCAGGGAGCGGTAAAGTCGGTCCAACAGAAGACCTCACCATCCTCACCTTCGCCAATGGTGTGCACATGTCCTTGCGGGCCGCGAAGACGCTACGCGAGAAACATAAAATCGCGGCAAGGGTCGTGGACTTGCGCTGGCTCAACCCGCTCAACGAAGCGTTCATCATCGAGCAAGCAATGGCGACCAAGCGTGTTCTTGTCGTCGATGAGGGGCGTAAGACCGGCGGGGTGAGCGAGTCCATCATGGCCCTGCTCTGTGAGAAGTGTGGCGCCGCGGTCAAGTTAGCCCGACTGACCGCCCATGACACCTACATCCCCCTCGGCCCGGCCGCGGAATACGTCTTGCCGGAAGAGGCTGCCGTTGTTCGTCTGGCGATCGAACTGACGACCGGAAAACGTTCGTGACTGTCACGCGAGGTCACACACCAGAACGCGTGCGAATTCCAAGTCTTTATGCGTGTCCGTAAGGTTGAACCAGGTTTCGTAGTAGTTCACGGCAACTCTATTCCGGCTCAAAGCGAGCGTGGCGCCGGCGACAAGTTTGATCCAAGGTACTACGAATGACGGCCCGCACCCCGTTGGACAGCGTGCGGGCCGTTCATGTTCGATGACCGAATCAGAGTTTCAAACAGAACCGGGAGCGCGAGCGACCGACGCGTTTGGGGTTCCGTTTGACGCTCTCAAACTCCGTCGAACAAGTAATCGACTACTTCTTGGTATGGGTGATTTCCAACATCTTGAATTCCTTGCCCTCCTCGCCGGGGCCGTATATTTCGAAGACGTGCGTCTTGTCATCCACGATCTTCATGACGGAGCGCATCTTCTGCATCTTGCCGGTCATGGGGTCGGCAAGCTCGCCCGTGTAGTTGAAGATCTTTCCGGATTCGTCGCACGTGCCGGTGGAGAGCAGAATGCCCGTGCCCATGTTGTCGATCCAGGAGGTGACGTACTTCTTCTGGACGTTGTCGTATCCGACGATGCCCATTCCATGGAAGGGCATGCCCATGAAGTCGCCGGTGTAGTGTTCCTCGAGAAAGCGGCCGTCCATAATCCACTTCCGTTCGCATGTACCTTTCGTTTCTGTCGGTTGGCTTGCGGGATCATGCCATTGTTTGGTCACGGTGTTCCAACTGCCCTCGGTCGCCTTGAGCTTTTCGTGGGCTGCGCCTGGAGTAGCGGCACTGATCCACGCGACCGTCTGCGGGTCCGGCTCGTGTGCGGCGGGCTTGTCGCCGGGTTTATCTGCGGCGGGAGCGGGCTTTTCATCCGCGGGCTTGTCACCGGCCTGGTTATCTTCGGGCGGGCGCCATGTATCTATTGTTGCTTTCGGCGGAGGAATTGGTTTGACAAGCTTGGGCTTGGCCGCCGCGGGCTTCTTTTCATCCTTGGTCTGCGAATACACGGAGCTGCTCCACAGCGCCGTCGCGGTGCAGAACGCCGCCCCAACCAGTACACTACGCACTTTCATGGCCTGCTCCTTTCGAGAGTCATTTAGGGTTATCCAACGGACCGGATAATCGGCTCGTTAGGAGAATAATAGCACAGTCGGCCGACATGGGAAGCCCCGGAACAGAAGTACGCTCCGGCTTCCCCAGCAAGGCGGTGCTGTGCCTACAACCAACGGCCCGCACGCTGTTCAACAGCATGCGGGCCGTTCGATCGACTGACTGAGCCGAAGTCCGCGGAGTCTACTTCCGCGTGCAGGTCATCTCGAAGCCCATGAACTCTTTGCCGTCCGGGCCGGTGTCGTACATCTTCATCACGTGCTTGTTGGGGTCGGTCAGATCCGTGGTCGACCTGCCCTTCTTCTTAGACATGGACATTGGGTCGAAGTTCTCGCCGGTGAAGGTGAGCACCTTCCCCGCCGCGTCGGCGGTCCCGGTCATCGTCCAAGTTCCTGTGCCCATGCTATCAACCCAATAGGCATGATAGAACTTTTGGAGTTTGTCGTAGCCGGTGATACCGAATCCTTCAAAGGGTATTCCACCCATGGTCGCCTTGACATCCTCTTGGATGTAGCGGTTGCCGAGGATCCACTTGCGCTCCACCGTGCCGGTGGACTCCGTCGGCGGGGCGCCGGGCGCCATGATCATTTTGGTGGTGCAGGTGAAGGATCCAACGAGCGGCTTGAGGGCTTCGTGCTCCTTACCCGGGGCGGACATTTCCTGCATCATCTTCAACATAGACTCGGCCTCGCTGCCGCCGGCGGGCTTGTCACCGGCCTGGTTATCTTCGGGTGGGCGCCATGTATCCGTTGTTGCTTTCGGCGGAGGAACTGGTTTGACAAGCTTGGGCTTGGCCGCCGCGGGCTTCTTTTCATCCTTAGCCTGTGAATACGTCGCGTTGTTCCACATTATGGTCGCGACGCAGAACGCCGCCCCAACAAACAAATGACGCATTTTCATGACGTACTCCTTTCGAGAGTAACAAGGGATTTTCTACGGACCGGCCTATCGGTTCGTTGGGCGAATCATATCACAGGCGGGCGCGGAGGCAAATGCACAATTTGATCTCCCGGATGGCGTCTATCCCCTCGTCGACAATGCTCCAGGGGAGACCAGTCCAGCGTGATTAGCGGTTGGATAAGGGTCCAAACGCCGGTGGAACGCTAATGCCCATTGGTCTTGTCCACTACGGGCAGCATGGGCGCTGGCGCTCGTTGTTGTACGGACCGGAACTGCCGGCGTGCTCACGGTTTCTCCTCGGTGAGGGCGGGCACGGGCTTCGACCTGCGGACTTCGTTGGCGGCCGACTGCTGCGCCCGCATGGTCTCTTCCAGCTCTTTTTGAAGAGCGTCGAACTTAACTCGCATCTCGGTCAGTTCTCGCTGCATGCGGGCCTGATTCGCCGCGATGGATTCTTCTCGTTCCAGGGCGATTTCAAGCTCCGTTCGACCCGCACGCACCGGTCCCGCGTTTTCGTCTAGCGCGGCGGGATCGACGGTCGCCGCGGCGGACGTTGCACTTAGCGCCGTGTTCGTGACCGTGCCGTACGCTGTGGCAAAATAGATGAGCGTAAGCTGGGAATCGAAGGCCGTTGCGTCGGCCAATGTCGCACTTGCTTGCTCGCCGAGCAAGTAGAACGTGTGGGCGCCGGCGGAAACGACGAACAAACCGTGCGGACTGACGGCTTTCTCATAGGTTCCGGACGGCATGGCCGAATTCACTGTAGTTAGAAGATCCTGGTTCACGGGCAGCGCCGTGGAAGAGTCCGAGACGCCGATGTTGTACGAATGGCTTGTACCGATCGTATGGATGATCTCGAACTGGGTCGTCCCCAACACAAGGACGTAACCCGCCGCCGGAACGGTGATGGTGCGCGACAGAATGATGGTGAGCGTCGTACTGTCGATGGCCACACCGTTACTGTTTGCGTTGCTCGCGACGCCCGGCTCGTCCAAGCACTCCGCGGCCGCGATGGCGCCGGCTGGTAACTCGACCGAGGCGTTTCCGGTATCAGCCATGTCGAAAACCGCGGAGCGGGCGGAACCGCTGATCGTCACTCGCGGTTCATTGGCGCCGGTGTTTCCGTCCACGATGAACCCCTGATTGCTCGCCGAGCGGTAGATTGCAGCGAACCCGCCCGTCCCGGCGGTGTCGGCTTCGAAAGCGGAGTGAAACGCCCCGGTCTCGTCGAACAGATCGACGTAGCCGCCCGAGGACGTCCCGTGTGCTCGAATCTGCGGAGCTGTCGACGCGGAGTGAAAGACCTGGAGTTCGCCGTTGTTGGAGCCGTCCGCGCCGACGTCCACTCGGCCGTCGAAGAACGCTGCGGAACCTGTGCCCGCAGTGGCAGCGTAGAGCGCCGGATCCGGGTTCGCCGCGTTGGTAATGGCGAAATCACCGGCACGGCCCGTGGCGCCTTGCGCCTGAGCGTCGAGCGCATCGGCACCGCCCGTGGAGATCGCCATGACGCCCTCGGCGGTAGCCGTCGATCCCTGACCCCAGAGCGCCGAGTCGCCCGTTGAGTCCGCCCGAATCGCCGACAACCCGCCTTCGGCTCCGCCGCGGGTCACTCGCAAGACGCGCCCGGTTCCGTTGTTGGTGATCTGAATGATGTTACCATTCGTGTCGAGCTGCTCAACCAAAGGCAAACGCACCGCCTGCGCGTAGGGGGTGCCCTGCAACTCCTGCCGGGGAGTAAGCGGGGTGTAGACTCCGGCGGCGCAGTTTCCGGGCGTCCCGTCGGCGCGCACTTCGACGTCCAGAAACCGCCGGTCGCCG
>JAGVHG010000042.1 GCA_020056715.1 Phycisphaerae bacterium
ACTTTTCGACGTTTCGACGTTTGCCAAGCACGCTCCCCTATTCATGTCGCTGCCTCCAGCCCGATCCGCAACGTCCTGCCGGACCATGCGAAGAAACCGTACCAAGCACGTCATCCCAGCCGTTTTACCGCCGTAGTCTCCAGGTCATGCATCCACATCGTCTGCAAAGCCTGCAATCGCCGCCCGATCACACCCGCCAAGTTACGCATGAAGACGTATCCTGTCACGGGGTCCGCCTCAAAGAAATGGAACAGCGCCGCTCGACCAAAGGACATTAGCTTGCATTTGGTCGCGCAGCGCGCGCTGAGCGTAAAGTGGTAGGGGCGCACCAGCGACGACCAGGCGACAACGTCGCCTGCATGTTTGCTTTCCATGGGGACTTCGCGGCTGACGCCCAGAACCCGGAGGGGAATCACGAGCTCGACCACCCCGTCAAGGAGAATCATCAGCTCTTCGCCGCTTTCACCTCGTTCAAACAGCTTGGAATCCGCTTCGAAGGACAGAACGTGTCCGCGCCCACAAAGCTCCCGGATCGTGTCCTCCGGAATGTCCTCGAAGATGGCCGATCGGAGAAGACTGCTATCGTCCGTACCAGGCATCGCTCAGACTCCTCAGTGTCCTATAGGACCGTGCATGGATATGCACCACGTCCGTGCCGCTACTCGCGTTGCTTGGGCGGAGTATGCTCGTGCGTATTCTCGTCCTTCTTCTTGGCGAAGTCGAACTTGGCGGTCTTGTCGATCGTCGGGCTCTTCTCGTTGTGACAGGTGAGGCAGACTTTCTCATCCATCTTGTTCATCCCCGCGGCGTACATCTCATCCTGCTTGTACTTTCGCTTCGATTTCATGATCTCTTCGTGGAGTTTGCTATATTCGCTTCCCGGACCGTGGCATGCCTCGCAGCCGACGCCGGCGAGTTCCTTGGACTCTTTTACGGCCTTCTCGTCGGCGGCATCCGGGATCGCGTAGCCGCTGGGTTTGCCGAACCCGACAGAGTGGCACGCGACGCAAGTCGCGTCCTTGGAATAGTCCTTCTTGGGATCGAGGCTGGCCTTGGCCTTCTTCTCGGTTGCTTGGTCAGGCTGGAGCGCTTCCAGCGCCGTCGCGTGCTTTAGCTTCGCCCAACTCTTGTGCTCCGGAAGGTGACACTTCTTGCACTTGTTCGCGCCGATGTAGGTATAACTCCCACCCTCGCCGCCCACCGCCGTGAGAGCAACGGCAGTCGCCGCGGCAACAGTGTCATCCGCTGCGGCAGGCGCAACCCAACTCACACGCGAAACCGCCAATCCCACCACTACAAACGTAATCCCAAATCCAATACTAACCCTAGATTTCATTTGATTTCCCTCAAAAAACTGACCAACAGAACAAACGAAAAACGCAAACTAACACACACCAAGCGGCATAATAGCCGCATCACCGATGGCACGCAATCTCGCTTTGTACCGAACGGCGAAGGAAACGGCGCGAGTGCCCTTGTGGAAATTACGCTCCGCACCGAGCTAAGAAATCAGGCACTTACGTACATTCTGTAACCTGCCGCTCCACCACGCGGCGATCTGCGTAGCACGCGGAATGCCAAAGATCGGGACTTCGATGAGCCGGCGTGCTTGGGCGAGTCTCGCCGATCAACGGCTTGCAATACGCTGAATCCGTGGTATCTTCTCAAAAATGAGACGGGAATACGTTCCGTTCGTTGTGGCCGTTGTGGGTTGGTTAGGTCCGGCCGCGTTGCTTCGCGCTGGGGACGCCCAGGTCACCTGTTCGACCTGTCACACGCTCCAGTCCGCCCAGCTCGCCAAGTCGATCCACAAAGGCCTCCGCTGCGGTGAATGTCACCAGGGACCGGAATCCTACACGATCACCCCTACGGATTTACAGCGTTACACGGCCCCAGCCACCCTGGGGGCAAGCAAACCGCCGTTCGACCACGGCTCATCGTTTGCCGGCAAGCCCCAGCGGGCCAACATCCCTGAACTTTGCGGCGATTGCCATGCCAACATCGAACGCATGAACCCCTATGGAATTCGCACCGACCAACTCGCCCGATACTGGACGAGCGGACACGGGAAAACGCTACGAAACAAAGGAGATGATCGGGTAGCGGTGTGCATTGATTGCCACAACTCCCATGAGATTGTCTCGGGGAAGGAGCCGGAGAGCCGCACGAATCCCCTGCACGTCCCCGACACCTGTGGGACCTGCCACGCCGACGCGAAATTGATGGCGGAGTTTAATCTGCCGGTGGAGGTCGTCGACGAATACCGCCAGAGCGTGCACGGCCGCCTACTGCTCGAACAAGGCGACGCGGGCGCGCCGACGTGCGCGACGTGCCATGGGAACCACTCGGCGGTTCCGCCGGGCTTCGCCACCGTGGGAGCGGTTTGCGGGCAATGCCACCAGAACGCGTCCGACAACTTCGCCACGAGCATCCATGCCACTCAACCCGGCTTCAAAGGCTGCGTTCAATGCCACGGCGGCGGCGAGGGACGACATTATCATCGCATCGCAAAGACTACCAAGCCCACCGGCGTCATGCTCCAACGATACACGCACCTCTTGAGCTCCAGCCCGAAACCCACCGCCCTCGAGGTCGCGGATACGATCCACCCCGACCCCAAGCAGCTTATCAATCAGGTCCTGCCGACTTGCACGGAATGCCACGAGGAACTTGCGGAGGATAAGAGTTTGCCCAAGCTCTTCGGACTGTTGGATGCCATCGCCGACGCCGAGCGCTATTACGTGCAAACCGCCCATCATCTCGATCAAGTCGGCCAAGGGGTGTTGCTCGTGGACAACCAGCAATTCGAGTTCGAGGAGGCCAGGACCCACCTGATCGCTCTGGCGGCGTTGCAACACACGCTGAACAATGCGACGGTCGAAGCCAAAGTCACCGAACTCAAGAAAGTGTGCGATAAGGTCAACGCCGAGTTAACCGACCTCGAAGACGGTTTGCGCTGGCGCTACCGGGCGCTCGTCCCCATCTGGGGCTTTGCGATGCTGTTTGCGGTCGTGCTGTACGCCAAGTACAAAGCCCTTCGGGCCGCCTTCGTGAAACCGCTCTCCGGTCCCTCGCCGAAATGAACAAGAGAATGAACGCTATGGAAAAGCAACCCACACGAAGAGGATTCTTAGACTGGCTCATCGGCCTTTGTTCTGTGGTGACGGGGGCGGCCTTGACCGTGCCTGGTCTACTCTATCTATGGCCGGCGGCCCGCGGCGGCGCGTCCGAGGACGTCGAAGTCCCCAACGCTTCCGGTCTTGCTCCCGGTCAGAGCGCGATCCTCCAGGTCCGAGGCAAGGCCGTGATCGTCGTCCGTGAACAGACGGGCTTCACGGCCATATCCGCCGTGTGTACGCATCTGGGCTGCCTGGTCAAATGGGACGGCTCGCGGAAGGAGTTCCTCTGTCCCTGTCATGCGGCGGTGTTCGACAAGAACGGCGCCGTCGTGTCGGGCCCGGCGCCGGCGCCCCTGCCGACGTACCGGGTGAAGGAAGTCGACGGGAAGGTGTACGTCTCCGTGGCGTAGGTCGGTTTTGACGATGGGTCTATCCAAACACATTCGGAGTTTCGTCGACGCCCGGTTCGATACCGAGACCGCGGAGCACTTCATCAACAAACAGGTACACAAACGCCTACCCCCGCACACCGGATGGCTGCACGTGTTTGGAAGCCTCTCGCTGCTGCTTTACCTCAGTCAGACGATCACCGGAATCCTGCTGTTGATCTACTACCGCCCGACCCCCGAAGCGGCGCATAAGTCCATCCAGTACATCACCGCCGAGGTCAACTTCGGATGGCTGTACCGCCAGGTCCACGCCTGGGGCGCGACGCTTATGATCCTGGCCGTCGTGCTTCACATGACCAGAACTTACTTCTTCGGCGCCTATAAGAAGCCCCGCGAACTCACCTGGGTCACCGGCGTGATCATCTTTATTGTGACCATCACCTTCGGCTTCACCGGCTATCTGTTGCCCTGGAATCAGATCGCGTTTTGGGCGACGACGGTGGGGACCGAATCGGCTAACCAGATTCCGGTCATCGGCGAATGGCTGAGATACTTCCTCCGCGGCGGCGACGCCGTCACCGGGGAAACGCTTTCGCGGTTCTTCGTCGTCCACGTCATTATCCTGCCCTGGATACTCACCGGCTTGATCGCCGTCCATCTGTTTTTGATGCGGGCGACGAACCTCGCCACGCTGGAGAAAGTCGGCGAGGAGAAGCCCCTCCAGCCCGACCAGGGGATTCCGTTCTTCCCCGTTCACGTGGCCAAGGAGGGAGTGGTGGCCGTTCTGTTGCTCGCCGGGCTGGTGACGCTTTCCGTAGTCGCACCATGGGAGATCGGTGAGCCGGCCAACCCGCTGGCCACGCCGGCGCACATCAAGCCCGAATGGTACTTTCTGCCCAGCTACCAACTCCTTAAGTACTTCGAGGGGCCGCACGGAGCGTTCATTGGCATCCTGGCCTGCTCGCTGCCCTTTGCGCTGCTTCTTTTTTGGCCCTTCATGGACCGTGGCAAGCATCGACATCCCAAGAAGCGCCCGGTCGCCGTAGGGGTCGGCCTAGTCGCCGTCCTGGCGGCCTTGTTCCTCGGCGTCCTAGGCCACCTCTCCGAGACGGACCGAACCGTTTTTGGCCGGACGTACCACTTCGACCTGCTCGGCCGGCCTCATCAGGTCACTCCAAGCAGCGATCTTTCCCAACGGAAGCACGCTGAATAAGACCAATCCTGTAATGAATCTCCAACCGATCTGCGTTGCGGCACGCTGTTTGCTAGGCTAATTGATGGACGGAGCGGATACGACGGTATTCGTGAATGGAGCCGCGCCCCGGCAGTTTTTGCCTGCCTGGTGCAGATGTCCTGCCGATTGCGTGCAGTAGGCGGCCCCTCGAACCCAACGGTATAACGGACTCTTGACGATGCGTGCGAAGGTGATCGCTATCCTCGGGAGAGCAACTGCTTTCCTGCGATGGCTCATATCAGCGGAACATTTGCCGGCCCCCTCCGCCGACGCGTTGGGGGTAAACTCTCGACGTGGAGGATTCGCCGCGCGGCTGTTCGCCGGCGATGAGCTTGCCGACGCTTCGTGCGGCCCGGCGGCTGCGAGAAGCCGCCGGAGCTGGTTGCAGTGGATTCTTTCCCCAGGGCAACTTCCTGCGGTATCAGACCGGCCGAGTGGACCTGCGGTTCGGCCAAACTTCTTCTGGGGTTGGCTGCTTGTCGAAGAGGAACTCCGCGAATGCAACCTACGGGAGGAATCGCGAGCGCCCCGCGTGGGCTTTCTGCGCTGGCTCCTCTCCACGACGCCCTGCCCGGAGAGCCGGCCCACTCCTCGGCAGCGCGGAACGCTTCTCAATTGGATTGCGGCGGCAGATTCTTGTCCCCAGTTGTCGGCGCCGGTTTCCCGTGGTCACGCGGGTTTTCTTCGCTGGTTGCTCTCGCCGGATGTGTGTTCCCAGTTCGAGGAACCGCCGCGCCGGCACTCGGAAGGGTTTTGGCGTTGGGTTCTTTCACCCGGATCGTGTCCACGCGTGGAGGAGCCGCCACGCCTGCGACGGGAGAGGTTAGGGCACTAGTCCTGTCGTCGGGTTAATGGTAAGACGTAGCGAATATGGAACACGCAAAACACATCATACGAGCCGTTCTCCTGCTTGTGGTGGCGGTCGTGGTTTTTGTGTTGGTGCGACATTTTCTCTATCCGAAGTCCTTCGGGCTGCACGGATACTATCGGTTTGACAGCGTCGCCGAGTATGCTTCAGCGGCCCCAGTACACGGTGACAGAGGGAGCTGTGCCGCGTGTCACGAGGAGAAGGCGGCCACCCTAACCCGCGGAAAACACGCTTCTGTTTCGTGTGAGGTCTGCCACGCTCCGTTGTCCACCCATGTCCAAGAGGAGGCGCGGGTAGCGCCGATGCCTGTGGATCGATCCATGCAGCTATGCGCCACTTGCCATCAGAAGCTTGTGGCTCGACC
Organism: Phycisphaerae bacterium; assembly: GCA_020056715.1. GTDB lineage: Bacteria > Planctomycetota > Phycisphaerae > UBA1845 > UBA1845 > SBAX01. The sequence goes on from JAGVHG010000042.1 coordinate 5,975, forward strand.
CAAGGGGTTCCCTCAGGTCGTACTCCCCGATCATGCCGTTGAGAAGGGGGCGCAGATAACGAACGGGGTATGCCAGGAGTGCCACAATGCCCACAATCCAAGCGAATAATCTCCCGCCGCACGGAGACCAGGAGACGCCTCTGCCGGTTTTGAACCGAAGGGGCTTTCTCAAGCACGGCTCGCGTGCGCTCGGTGCGAGTCTCGCCACACTCGTGCTGTGCGACCTCGCCGATTTGATGCAATTTGCCCAAGCGGCGGGGCTTACCCCCCAATCGGGGGAGAGTGTATTAGGCGGTTACGATTGGACCAAGCACCGATACGTCTACCTGATCGACCTCCGCAAATGTATCGGCTGCGGCGCGTGCGTGCGGGCCTGTGCGAAAGAAAACAATGTGCCGCGCAACTATTTCCGAACCTGGGTAGAGCGGTATGAGGTCTCCAGGACCGGAGAAGAGGTAGTGGATAGCACCAACGGCGGGATGGACGGATTCGCCCCTCATGTCAGCGGTAATGATGTGACCAAGGCGTTCTTCTTCCCCAAGCTTTGCTGCCATTGCACATACACGCCCTGCGTGCAGCTCTGCCCGGTGGGGGCCTCCTATCGCACCTTGGAGGGCGTTGTCTTGGTCGATGAAAAACGGTGCATTGGCTGCGGGTACTGTGTGCAGGCCTGTCCGTACGGAAGTCGGTTCATCCACCCGGTCACTCATACGGCGTCCAAGTGTTCGTTATGCTACCATCGTCTTACACGGGGTCTCACGACGGCTTGCGTCCAGGCCTGCCCGGTCAAGGCGCGCATGCTGGGGGACACCATAAAGGTCGGGGACGAGGTGGCGGAGATCATCGCCACCCAATCCGTACGAACCCTTCAACCCGAACTCCTGACCGATCCCAATTGCTTCTACCTAGGGCTTAGCAAGGAGGCAAGATGATGATCGAGAACGATGGCTTCCTTTTTCCCAACGACCTGCACATCCTCTGGAAGCTGATGATCGTCATGTACCCTTACGTAACGGGTCTTGTGGCGGGGGCCTTCATCCTTGCGTCGCTCTACCATGTCTTTCATCGGAACGAGCTGCGGCCTATCGGCCGGCTCTCACTGGTAGCCTCCTTGGGATTTCTACTCGCCGCCCCGGCAACCCTCCAGTTGCACCTCGGGCACCCCGAACGAGGCTTCAACATCATGCTGACACCGAACCCCTCCTCGGCCATGGCCATGTTCGGGTTTATTTACGCGGCCTATTTGGCCTTGCTGGTCTTCGAGATTTGGCTGGTTCACCGGGTGGACATCATCATGCTGGCCAGCCGGAGCCGGGGCGTTCAGCGATGGTTCTACAAAGTCCTAGCCCTCGGAGTGTACGACGTGTCCGAGGAGGCCCGGCACGTCGATCACGGCGTGCTGGTGGTGCTCGCCGCTCTGGGCATCCCGGGCGCGGCCCTGCTGCATGGGTACGTGGGCTTCATTTTTGGCGCCGTCAAGGCCAACCCCTGGTGGTCCACACCGTTGATGCCCATCATCTTCCTCTGCTCGGCGATCGTGTCGGGCATCGCTATGGTGGTTATCCTCTACCAGGTCGGCGTGAAGTTCTCGGGCCGGCGCATCGACGCCGCCTGTATGCAGTCCCTGGCCCGGTGGCTTTGGCTGTTCGTCATTATCAGCGTCACGCTTGAGCTTCTCGAGATTATGACCCTCGCGTACGAGGCGGCCGACGAGTGGCAGATCATCAAACCGTTACTGGTCGACCAACTGGCGTTCTCGTTCATCGGGATTCAACTCATCTTCGGGGCGCTGATCCCCATCATTCTTCTAGGCATCGTCGTTCTCATGAGCCGGTATCTGACCGATCAGATCCGAAATACGCTGTGTTTCGTGGCCTCATTGATGTTGCTGGTGCAGGTGTTTGCCATGCGCTGGAATGTCGTCATCGGCGGGCAGATTTTCTCTAAGAGCCTGCGCGGTTTCCGAGAGACGTACTTCCCTGGCCTGTTCGATAAGGAGGGAATCGTCTTGGCCATCCTCATCTTAGTCTTCCCCCTGGTGTTCATCGCCCTGTTCAACCGCGTGCTACCGGTCTTCGAACCGCTGGATGCCGGAAACGCTGAATCGCTGAAACCTTGAAACAAATACTACGATCATCGCTGTCGCGGTTCAATTTGGAGCGGTATCCACCGATCTCGGAGCAACGATGCCCAGGTTCTCCGTAAAGGCGTGGTGCAGAGCCGTCACGGTGCTCGGCGGCGTTCTTGCCGTCGTCGCCCTGCTTGCGTTGATCATCTCCGTGGTTTCAAACGTCCAGGGCAATCCTGCGGCTGCGGCACCGGCGACAGCGCCGACGGCCTATCTCATCCTCGCTGTTATGATGATCATTGGCGCAGGCCTGATGCTCGTCAGCGCGATCATCCAACGCAGTCACGGGCACCGCCTTCGTCTCTGGATGCTGGGGTTGGACGCGCTTTTCCAGTCCTTCGCCGGCCGCTACAAACGGCGTAATGCAAACCTCGAGCCGGACCGGTCCGCAGAGGATTCCCCCACGGATCCAGAGGATGACGGACACGCGCGTGTAAAAACCGTTCCGGCGCCTACCGCACCTCCCGCAGGGGGAGCGGTACGGGGATCGCCAACACCACCGCCTCCCGATCCGCATGAACCCTATCACCCCAAGTACATTCCCCTATGGAACAACGTCATTTCGTATTTCGGGCTCTTTTTGGCTGCAATGGCCATCCTTCTCCTGTTGACCTTCGCGCTGTTCACGGCCGTCACGCGTCAGGCCAATCCGTATGTCGACATTGTAGGATACCTTGTCCTTCCGGGGATTCTGGTGCTCGGGTCTTTGATCGTTCCCGTCGGTATGTTCTTCAAGAGTTGGCGGCTGCGACGGCGCGACCCATTGCAGAAGCTCAGTTTTTTATTCCCCCGTATCGACCTGAACGATCCCGCCCAACGGCGCGCTGCGAAGGTCGTGGTGGGGGGAACGTTTCTCATGCTGCCCGTAGTCGTGGTGAGCAGTTACCACGGGTACCATTACAGCGACTCGGCCGATTTCTGCGCCAAAGCCTGTCACAAGGTGATGGAACCCCAGGCGACGACCTACGAGCATTCCGCTCATGCCCGCGTCGCCTGCGCCGAGTGCCATATCGGCGAGGGAGCGAGTTGGTTTGTGAAAGCGAAACTTTCGGGAACGCGGCAGGTACTCGCCACGATTCAAGAATCGTATCCGCGGCCCATCCCGCCGGCGATCACCAATCTGCGCCCCGCGCGCGAGACCTGCGAGCGCTGCCACTGGCCCAAGAAGTTCTTCGGCGCTCAATTGCGGGAGATCGTGCACTTCAGCGCAGACGAGAACAACACCCGCCGCGAGCTTGACATGTTGCTCAAGACCGGCGGCGGGGATGAGTCTATCGGCCGGGCGGAGGGGATTCACATGCATATGGCCCTCGAGGGCCGACTCGAGTACGTGGCCACGGACGTGAAGGTCCAGGACATACCCTGGGTCAGATACACCGACCGGGCGGGCAACGTATCGATTTACCGGTCGGACGGCCGGCCCAGTTCCGACCCCATCCCCGAAGGGGCAGTTCGCCAACTGGACTGCATGGACTGCCATAACCGCCCGGCCCATAACTTCCGCTCACCGGAAGAGGCCGTGGATATCTTCCTAGACGTCGGGCGCATCGATACCACCTTGCCCTTCATCAAACGAGAGGCGGTCGCAGTATTGACGAAACCTTATCCGGACCGCGAAACCGCCGAGGCCCGAATCGGCGCTTACCTTATGCAGTTCTACGAGACTCAGTATCCCGAACTCACGGTCGCTCGTCGCGCATCAATCCATCAGGCCGTTGACATGGTCCGCCAGATTTACCGGCAAAACTTCTTCCCCGCGATGAACGTGGACTGGCAGACCTACCCGGATAACATCGGACACAAGATCTCCCTGGGGTGCTTTCGGTGTCACGAAGGACGGCACGTCAACCAGAACGGCGCGCCGATCAGCCATGCGTGCGACGTCTGCCACACCTTTCTAAACCCCATTGAACGGGACGGGACCGCTGTGGTTCAGAAGGGCGAATTCCGCCATCCCATTCCATTGGAAGGTGTTCACGCCACCATGCGTTGTGCTCTCTGCCACACCGGCGGGGCGGCGCCATCACCGACATGCGCGGGTTGCCATTCGCTCCAGTCCGGTTTCCGCGTCGGGAATGTGCCGTCACTCCAAGCATTCAAGCTCGCTCCGGATCCGATGGCGGAGGCCGTGGATTGCGAGGGATGCCACGATCTGTCCCGACCACGAACAGTTGAAGTCATCAACGAGAAGTGCCTGGATTGCCACTCCGACGACGAGGCTCGCTACAAGGGAATGCTGCATTCGTGGAAGACGGAGATCGACGCGATGTTGTTGGAGGTGGAATCCGTTCGTGACCGCGAAACAGTGGAAGTGCTTCGCACGCTGCGAAAGGCCGGTCCGCTGCACAACATTGAGGCCACGCGGATTATCACACGGGCGATTCTGGGTCGTTCGACCGCGGCACCGGCCGGCCGGAAATCGACCGGAGATTAGAAACGTCGTAAAATGGCGACGAGCAGACCAATCCGGCGGATCAAGGCCCTTTCTTGGGTGTGGAATCGCCCGAACCGTCGCGCCCTAGTCGGCGGGTTTTCCCATAATGCTCTCTGTCGCCGAGGCAAGTGTTGACGTGTCTGTACGAAAGTTACCCTTCATCGCATGGCTCCTCTTCGCGATCATTCCGCCGACGGCGCGCTTGGCCGCACAGGATAACTCCGACTGCCTGGAATGCCACGGCAAGCCGGGACTGAAGCTCGAGCGGGGGGGGCGGGATGTTTCTCTTTCCTTGGACCAGGAGAGATTTTCGGCCAGCATTCACGCATCGTTGGACTGCGTGAGTTGCCATACGGAACTCGACGGCACCACGAAATACCCGCACAAGACCGGTCTTGCGCCGGTCGATTGCGGCCAGTGTCACGAGGATGCCGGCGGGCCAATCGCGGCTTATTGGGCGAGCACGCACGGGCAGCGGGTCAAGGCCGGCGATAAGGACGCGCCGCATTGTCAGGACTGCCACGGCGACCATTACATTCTACCCCTCAAAGACCCGCGCTCGGCCATCTCGCCGTTCAAAATTCCTCAGATGTGCGCCCAGTGCCACGCCGAGGGGGCCGAGGTCGAGCGGACGCACAACATTCCCCAGGAGCAGGTTTTCCAACGCTACAAGGACAGCATTCACGGCGTAGGACTGTTCAAGCAGGGGTTGGTGGTGACGGCGGTATGCACCAGTTGCCATACCGGGCACAGCGTGCTGCCGCACACCGATCCGAAATCCAGAATTCATAAGGACAACGTCGTCGCGACCTGCACGAAGTGTCACGGACTTATTGAGGAGGTCCACCGCAAAGTCATCGCCGGCGAACTGTGGGAACGGCAGGGCGTCATACCGATTTGTGTAGAATGCCACTCGCCGCACGAGGTGAGAAAGGTTTTCTACGACACCAACATGAGCAACGCTGACTGTCTGCGGTGCCACGCTGACCAGGCGATTGCATCCTCGACCGACGGACGCTCGCTTCACGTGGAAGCGTCGGAATATGGAGAGTCGATTCACGGGCGGAAAGTCATCTCCTGCGCTCAGTGCCACACCGGGGTGTCGGCATCGTTAGAGCGATCGTGCTCCACGATAACGCAGAAGGTGAATTGCTCCGTTTGCCACGAGGCCCAGGTGGCGGAATACGACCGTGGGCGCCACGGCCGGTTGCACGCCGCCGGGGACCCCAACGCACCAACCTGTACGGACTGCCACGGACGACATGACGTCTTGGAGCACTCGGTGCCGGAGAACGCCCCAGCAACGCTGCAGGCGAAGGTGCGTGAGTCGCGCACCTTCAGTCGCAATGTCCCCGAGCTTTGCGCGAAATGCCATCGGGAGGGAGCGCCGGCGGCGGTTCGCAACTTCGGCCCCGAGCAGAACATCATCGAGCACTACACCGAGAGCATCCACGGCCGAGGGCTGCTGGCCAGCGGCTTGACGGTGACGGCAACGTGTACGGATTGTCATTCCGCACACAAGGAACTCCCGACGAGTGATCCCGAATCCACGGTCAGCGAGCACAACATCGTTGCCACATGCGGGCGGTGCCACGACGGCATCTATGAAAAATACCAGACCAGCGTGCACTCCGAGGCAGGGAACCCGAGCTACGAGAAGCGGCGCTTTCGCGGCATGCCCGAGTTGCCGCATTGCAATGACTGCCACTCAGCCCATACCATCGCTCGGACCGATTTCACGAAATTTAAGCTCGGCATCATGAACCAGTGTGGCAAATGCCACAAAGACGTCACCGAAACCTACTTTGACACCTACCACGGCAAGTCATCCGCCCTTGGCGATACTACACGTGCGAAATGTTACGACTGTCACGGGGCTCATGACATTTTACCGCCGGTGGATCCTCGGTCGCGGCTTTCGCGGGCCAACATAGTGAACACGTGCGGTCAATGCCATCCGGGATCCCATCGGCAATTTGCGGGGTATTTGACGCACGCGACGCATCATGATCCAGACAAGTATCCAGCGCTGTTTTATACCTTCTGGGGAATGACGGCTTTGCTGGTCGGCACCTTCGGGTTCTTCGGTTTGCACTCGATCGCATGGCTGCCGCGGTCCTGGAAACTGCGGAACGAGTTCATCCGGAATAGACTACTGACTGTCGAGCATCCCCAGCAATTTGTGCGCTTCGGCTCGTTCGACCGCCGGCTCCATCTGACCATGATTCTGAGTTTCTTCGGACTCGCTCTGACGGGGATGATGTTAAAGTTTTCCTACACGCCGTGGGCCGGTGTGCTGTTTCGGCTGTTGGGCGGGATGAACGGGACCGGCTGGATCCACCGCGTGTGCGCCGTGATCACCTTCGGCTACTTCTTCACACATCTCTGGAGCGTCGTCCGCAGCTTCCGGCGCAGCCATAAGACGTTAGGGAAGTTCCTTTTCGGCCCGGACACAATCCTGCCCAAGTGGTCGGACGTTCGAGAACTCATGCAGACCCTGCGCTGGTTCGTGGGGCGCGGACCCCGGCCACGGTACGGGCGGTGGACCTATTGGGAGAAGTTCGACTATTTCGCGGTCTTTTGGGGAGTCGCGATCATCGGGAGCACCGGTCTCTGTCTGTGGTTTCCCGAGTTTTTTACCCATCTGTTGCCGGGATGGTCGATCAACGTCGCCACGATCATCCATAGTGACGAGGCCCTGCTGGCCACGGGCTTTATCTTCACGATTCACTTTTTCAATACCCATTTCCGTCCGGAGAAGTTCCCAATGGATACCGTAATCTTCACGGGGGCAATGCCGCTCGAAGAGCTGAAGCATGACAAACCTCGTCTCTACGAGGAACTGTCTGCAACAGGAGAAATAGAGAAGCATTTGGTTGACCCACCGTCGCCGGACTTCTTGCGGGCCGTGCGTGTCTTCGGTTTTACGGCCCTGCTTGTGGGGTTCGCGCTGGTGGTGCTGATCATTTACTCCATGCTATTCTCCTACCGATGACCAGGAGTGAGAAACGTGATGCGAACGAGCTTTCTATTCCTCTCTATCCTCGTGGGGGCTCTCGCGAGCGACGCACTCGCGGCGGACCAGGAGCCTCTGCCGACGACCTGTACGGACTGCCACAACAAGCCGCGAACGGACCGTCCGGGCACCGAGCTGCAGATCCTCGCCAAGTCCGTGCACAATGCTTTGGAATGCACTGATTGCCATCAGGGAGTGACGATGGACCGCGTCGACCGAGCGGCCCAGCGACCTCACGGGGAAAGAGTTCCAGCCGTCAACTGCGGCGAATGCCACGAAGATGTCTCCAAGATATACACCAAGCACGGGCGGATGGAGATCGGTAAGGATCCGGACATTCCCAAGTGCTGGAGCTGCCACGGATCCCACGAAATCCTTCCCTCGTCGAATCGCGAATCGCACGTTCACCCATTGAACTTGGCAGCAACCTGTGAGTCATGCCATACGAACGTTGACATCATCAAGAATCACGACCTTCTGAAGGAAGAACCGATCAAATTATATGAAAGCAGCGTCCACGGGCGGGCGACTCACCGGGGATTGCAGATGGCCGCTACATGCAGCGACTGCCACTCCGCCAACGTACCGAACGGTAGTCACACGGCCCACCGTATCCTCGGCGGAGGGGACCCGGAATCCACGATATACCATTTTAACATTCCATCGACATGCGGTAAGTGTCATAGGGGAATAGCGGAAGACTATTGGGAAGGCATCCACGGACAGTTAGTTAAGCGCGGAGAGGTGGACTCCCCGGTTTGTACGCGGTGTCATGGGGAGCACGGGATTCTTGCGGCATCGGATTTGCGGTCGCCGGTCAGTGCGGCCCGTTTGGCTGAGGCCACGTGCTCGCCCTGTCATGAGTCCGCGGTTCTGAACGACCGATACGGCGTCCCGTCCGGGCGATTGAAATCCTATGTGGATTCCTATCACGGACTGAAGAGAAAAGCCGGGAACGTTCACGTGGCCAACTGCGCATCATGTCATGGCGTGCACCGTATTCTCCCGCATACAGACGCCCGGTCCTCAATCAATCCGGAAAATCTGCAAAAAACGTGCGGCAATTGCCATCCGGGGATTACGGAGGTTTTGGCCACCGCGCCGATCCACGAAACCGCCACGGGAATCAAAACGGGTTGGCCTCGATTCTTCACCGTGTTCTACATGTGGCTTATCGGCATCACCATTGGTCTGATGGTGTTGCATAACCTGGGCCACTGGTTCCGCCATGTCCGCCTGATGACACGTGCACAGTATATCATCCGCATGACGGCCAGTGAAACCGCTCAACATTGGATATTGATGCTTTCCTTTATTGCCTTAGTCATTTCTGGTTTTTCGCTGCGATTCTCTGAATCCTGGTGGGTAGAAATACTTTTCGGATGGGGAGGAGGAGAGGGGTTCGTGATTCGTGGAACGGTCCACCGCGCGGCGGCGATAGTTCTTATGATCTGGGCCGGCTGGCATCTCATCTACCTTTTCACGCGGCGCGGACGACACTGGCTACGGGACATGATCGGCGCCAAGCGAGATATCGTGGACATTCATGCGAACGCCCTGTACTTCCTCGGTCGGCGCAGCGAGGAACCGCGCTTTGGACGGTTCACCTACATGGAAAAGTGCGAGTATTGGGCGATGATGTGGGGAACGGTCATTATGACTATCACGGGACTGCTGCTCTGGTTCGACAATTACTTTGTGCAGGTGTGGCATCTTCCCAAGGGCGTGCTCGACGTTGTCTTGGTGGTTCATTACTACGAGGCGTGGCTGGCGTTCTTGGCGATCCTGGTGTGGCATATTTACGGCACGATGTTCAACCCGGCGGTGTATCCGATGAACCCGGCTTGGTGGTCGGGCAAGATGCCGCAGGCCATGTACGCCCACGAACATCCCGAGGGGCCAAAACTCAAGTCGCGGGCCATACGCACGCGGCGCGAAAGCGAAGAGGAGGATCCAACGGACGACAAAGCCGACGTCCTCCCTATGGAAGACGCGAACGATAGGTCCAAGGTGAGTTCAGATTCACCGGCGGCGGACCGCGCGATTCGTCCGCAGCAACCAAAAACACCGAATCCGGCGAGCTGAATCGCTTTGCCGCTCTCCGGCCCAGCCGAGGATCCGTGTGTAGCTGCCAATCGCACGTATAAAGCTCGGATAAATTCAGAAAAACGTCCATAGTATCGGTCTAGGTGTCCAGGTGCGCGGTTTGCTACTTGTGTACAATAGGAAGATCCACTACGCTCCTCCACCCTGGCCGGACTTTCGGGGCAAGACGCTGGGGATAACGAACTATGGATCGACCGCGCATCATAATTGACGGCAACGAAGCAGCGGCCTGGGTCGCCTATCGCCTCAGCGACGTGATCGCCATCTACCCGATTACCCCCAGCTCGTCGATGGGCGAATGGGCGGACCAATGGGCGTCCGAGGGGAAACGCAACGTCTGGGGGGCTGTCCCCGGCGTCACCGAAATGCAAAGCGAAGGCGGCGCCGCGGGAGTAATCCACGGCGCTGTGCAAACAGGCGCCTTGGCGACGACGTTCACCGCGTCACAGGGTTTACTCCTAATGATCCCCAACATGTTCAAGATCGCCGGTGAACTGACGCCCACGGTCTTTCACGTGTCCGCGCGGACGCTGGCCACCCACGCCCTGTCCATCTTCGGCGATCAAAGCGACGTGATGGCGGCACGCAGCACCGGCTTTGCGTTTCTCGCTTCCGGCAGTGTTCAGGAGGTGATGGACCTCGCCCTGATCGCCCACGCGGCGACGCTCGAATCACGGATCCCGTTCCTCCATTTTTTCGACGGTTTCCGCACGTCGCATGAGCTGTCGAAGATCGAGCAACTGACCGAAGACGACCTGCGGGCCATGATCGACGACGCGCTGGTGTACGAACATCGCGGCCGTTCCCTCAACCCGGATCGCCCGGTGCTTCGCGGCACGGCCCAAAATCCGGACGTCTTTTTCCAAGCCCGCGAGGCGGCGAATTCCTTTTATCTCGCCTGTCCCGCTATCGTGCAGCAGGCGATGGATCGATTTACCCGCCTCACCGGGCGGCAGTATCACCTATTCGACTATGTCGGTAGCCCGCAGGCAGAGCGCGTCATCGTGCTCATGGGGTCCGGCGCGGAAACCGTGCATGAAACCGTGGAACATCTATTGAATGAAGGGGAAAAGGTTGGAGTGTTGAAGGTGAGGCTCTATCGACCGTTCGACGCGCAAGCCTTCATCGATGCACTGCCCGAGACGACTCGGATGGTGGCCGTACTGGACCGAACTAAAGAGCCGGGCGCCGCCGGCGAGCCGCTGTACCAGGACGTCGCCACCGCACTCATGGAACACCACAGCGAACAGGGCAGCCGCTTCCCCACGATGCCGCGGGTCATCGGCGGGCGCTATGGTCTTTCGTCCAAGGAATTCACCCCGGCCATGGTCTGCGGCGTGTTTAGCGAAATGTCGAAAGATCGCTCCAAGAACCACTTCACCATCGGAATCAACGACGATGTGACCCACACTTCGCTCGCCTACGACCCGACGTTCAGCACCGAGCCTGACGATATGTTCCGAGCCGTCTTCTACGGACTTGGCTCTGACGGCACCGTGAGCGCCAATAAGAGCGCCGTCCATATCATCGGTGAACAAACGGATCGTTACGCCCAAGGATATTTCGTCTATGACTCGAAAAAGGCGGGTTCCGTGACGGTGTCGCACCTGCGTTTCGGTCCGAGGCCGATCCGTTCCGCCTATCTCGTGCAACGCGCCAACTTCATCGCCTGCCACCAGCCGACTTTCATCGATCGTCTTGAAATGCTCGACCGCGCGACATCCGGCGGCATCTTCTTGCTCAACACCGACGTCGCGCCCGACAAAGTGTGGGACACCCTGCCGATCGACGTCCAACGACCGATCATTGAAAAGAGTCTGCGGTTCTTCGCTATCGACGCACACAAGGTTGCCCGCGAATCCGGTCTGGGAGGCCGCATCAACACTATCATGCAAACGTGTTTCTTCGCGATTTCGGGCGTACTGCCGCGAGACGAGGCCATCGAGCGGATCAAGGCGGAAATCCGCAAAGCATACTCGGCGAAGGGCGCGGCCGCGGTGGAAAAGAACTTCGCCGCCGTCGACAGCACGCTGGAGAATCTCTTCGAGGTTCAGATCCCCGCCGCCGCGATGAGTCCGAGGATGCGATCCGCCGCCGTATCCGACGACGCTCCGTGGTTTGTTCGCGAGGTCACCGCGAAGATGATTGCCGGGCAAGGCGACGATCTGCCGGTGAGCGCCATGCCCGTGGACGGCACGTTCCCCACTGCGACCGCTCGTTGGGAGAAGCGTGGCATCGCTCTAGAGATTCCGGTTTGGGATGTGGCGTTGTGCATTCAGTGCAACAAGTGCGCGCTAGTCTGTCCTCACGCCGCCATCCGGCCTAACGTCATCACGGGCGAGTGTCTCGAAGGCGCGCCGGCTTCATTCAAATACACGGAGGCTCGCGGCGGCGAATTCAAGGGGCTGCGTTATACGCTCCAGGTCGCACCGGAGGACTGCACGGGTTGCGGGCTGTGCGTCGAAATCTGTCCCGCGAAAAACAAGACAGACAAGTCGCTCAAGGCCATTAATATGACGCCGTCCGTTCCCGGCGGCACCCTGCGTGAGGCCGAACGCGAGAACTACCGGTTCTTTCTGCGTCTGCCAGAGTTCGACCGCACCCGGCTCAAGGTGGGCACGGTAAAAGGCTCGCAATTTTTGCTCCCTTTGTTTGAGTATTCCGGGGCGTGCGCCGGCTGCGGCGAGACGCCCTATGTGAAGCTGCTTAGCCAAATGTTCGGCGACCGCGCCGTAATCGCCAACGCCACCGGTTGCTCCTCCATCTACGGCGGCAACCTGCCGACCACACCCTGGGCACGCAACGCCGCCGGTCAAGGACCCGCTTGGTCCAATTCTCTATTCGAAGATGCCGCGGAGTTCGGCTTGGGGTTCCGTCTCTCGATCGACCAACAGAACGAGTTCGCCAAGGGACTGCTTACCCAACTAACCGATGTTCTCGGGGTTGACCGCGTGCGGGCGATCCTCGACGCCGATCAGTCCAACGAGGCCGGTATCATTGCTCAACGGGAACGAGTCAGTTGGCTGACGGACAACCTACGGCGGATGAACACTCCCGAAAGTCTGCACCTGCTCAGCGTGGTCGATGCGCTCATCAAACGCAGTGTGTGGATTATCGGTGGTGACGGTTGGGCGTACGACATCGGTTACGGCGGATTGGACCACGTGATCGCCTCCGGCCGCAATGTAAACATCCTGGTGCTGGACACGGAAGTTTATTCCAACACCGGCGGGCAGATGTCCAAGGCCACCCCCCGTGGAGCCGTCGCCAAGTTCGCGACGAATGGGAAATCCTCCAACAAGAAAGACCTGGGGTTGCTGGCCATGGACTACGGCAACGTCTACGTCGCCTCGGTGGCCATGGGTGCCAACGACAACCAGACCGTCCAGGCGTTCGCGGAGGCAGAGAGCTACGACGGCCCCTCGCTCATCATTGCCTACAGCCACTGCATCGCCCACGGTATCGACATGCGCACGGGATTGAGCCACCAACAAGCCGCCGTGGACAGCGGGCATTGGATTCTCTACCGCTATGATCCGAGACGGGCCTTGGAAAACCTTAACTCCTTGCAACTGGATTCGCGCGCGCCGAGCCTCTCCATTCACAGCTTTGCCGAAACTGAGAACCGGTTCCAGAGATTGATCACCGCCGATTCGGTACGCGCCGACGAACTTTTACACCATGCGCAGGCGCAGGCCACCCAACGCTATAAGGCTTACGTTCATCGAGCGGACCCGAAGGTAAACGACCAAGCAGGATCTGACGCACCTATCAAGTAAGCAGTCCGTAAAAGGCGGGGGCTGGTGTGCTCGCCTGTGGGAATCTCCGCACCTTTCCGTGCGATTTTCCAGTACCGCAACTAAACAAGATCGCTTCTTAGAGCAATAGATGCATAATTTGTGTAGTCGCTAAACAATTACCAGCATTATAGAGTCTAAGGGTCGCTTTTTACCTTCACTTTTCCTCTTTCTTAATCTTATGCGGTTCTGTAGGTCCGCATGGCACCAAAATTGCTAGGATGTGTACCGAAGAGGACGCGGCGTCGTGAGCGGAACCTGTGGAAGGCCGCTCTCGGAAGCCGCTGACCTCGCCCTTGGTAGTTCGTTTGGTGAGACCGGCGGAACCCCGCTTTTCCAAATCTCCTCTCTCCGGCCCGAACACGGAAAAGCCCCGCCGGTCTCACTTCTTTTTTACGGACAGCACCAACGCCCTTGGGCGTTGAGGCGACCAATTGACGGACTATGACAAGTCGGACAGTGCGAATTTGAACTGTTCCCGATCAATCGAGATAGCAGAACGGCAAACAACACTAAAGAGATTGCGCGTTAGCGCACGACATTCGGACCCAGCGCACGTACTTCCGCGAGTATCACCATCAGGTCGTGGAAGTGTACTCGACGTAAGCGGGGTACCACATGGCGTCAGCGACTAACTGCTCGACGACGTCCGCCGGGATGAGTCGGCCAAGGTTCTGCCGGCGTGCCTCACGTATGACGCTGCACGCGATTTTGCGACTGACATCTCGAAGTTCACTCGGATCGGGGTAGATCGCACCTTGCTGCAATCGCTTTGATGTGATGCACTTGGCGAGTGTTTTCGCCGCAACCAGGAACATTGAGTCCGTCACCTCGTGCGTCTCTGAAAGAATGCACCCCAGCCCGACTCCTGGAAAGACGAACACATTGTTGCCCTGCCCGATCGTGATCGTACGGCCCTTGTATTCAACCGGAGCGAATGGGCTTCCCGTAGCCACAATCGCTCGGCCTTCCGTCCAGGCGATGGCTTCGCTCGGCGTGCATTCCGCTTTTGAGGTGGGATTGCTAAAGGGCAGGATGACCGGCCGCTCGACATGACGTGCCATTTCACGAATGACCTGCTCCGTGAACACACCGGGCGTGGCCGTTGTGCCGACCAGCACCGTCGGTTTCACACGTTGCATGACCTGCAACAGGTTGATCGTGCCCTCCCCGGTGAATCCGTAAAATATTTGCCCGTCGTGGTGTAGCGTGTACTCCTGTTTGTATTTGCTTTGGCCGATTCGGCCCTCGTAGACCAAGCCTTGGCTATCCAAGAAAATCAGTGCCCGTGCAATTACGTCGTTGGAGATGCCTTCTTCAAGCATTGCGGCCTTCACTAGCCGCCCGATCCCCACGCCTGCGGCCCCGGCGCCGAGAAATACGATACGTTGATCGCCTAAAGTTTGGCCTGTGATTCGCAAGGCCGCGAGAATCCCGGCGACTGCTACCGCTGACGTACCTTGAATGTCATCATTGAAGCTTGGAATACGTTTGCGATACCGGTCCAGGATCAGGAACGCGATGTCCTTGTGGAAGTCCTCCCATTGCACCAAGGCATGGGGAAAGACTTCTCTGACCGCTTCGACGAAGGCTTCGATGAATTGCTCGTATTCCGCGCCGCGGAGTCGCCGATGCCGGTATCCCAAGTACAACGGATCGGTAAGCAACTCCCCGTTGTCCGTGCCAACATCGAGGCTGATCGGGAGGCATGAGGTGGGATGAATGCCCGCCGCCGCACAGTAGAGCGAGACCTTCCCGATGGGAATCCCCATACCGCCAGCACCCTGGTCGCCCAATCCGAGGATTCGTTCGTTATCCGTCACGACGATCAGCCGAACGTCGCGGTGAACCGCGTTTCGCAACAATTCTGGAATCCGTTCGATATCGTCCGGCGTGATCCAAATACCGCGAGGACGACGGAGAATATGGCTGTATCTTTGGCAGGCGCGACCGACCGTGGGCGTGTAAACGATGGGCAGCATCTCCGCGAGGTTTTCAACCAGTACGCGGTAGAACAGGGTCTCGTTGCGGTCTTGAAGGGCCGCAAGCCCGATGAACTTTTCCAAGTCGTCGTCTTTGTCACGCACATGCTCGAGTTCCAGGGCGACCTGTTCCTCGATCGACAGTTGCCGCGGCGGTAGGAGTCCCTCAAGCCCCAAGGCCCGGCGCTCCACCGAGGAAAACGCGGCATCCTTGTTGAAGAGTGAATTGCGAAGAAGCTCCACGCCTCGTTGCGGCACTTGCACGCTTATCTGCTTGGTCGCCGCCCCAGGCCCAAGTTCCTTATGCGGGGTCTTTCTTTTTTCGTTCATGTGCGTTTTCGTTGCTGCCGTCATGGGTTTCCCTTTGCAAACAGCACCAACACCCGTAAGTGTTGGGGCGAAGCGTCAAACCGGAGCCACCCCCAACCTACCATTGGCGTTCCGCGTCAAAACCCTCTCCCCCACGGGGGAAGAGGGTAGGGTGAGGGGGTTTTCGTATGCACTCTTTTAACGAGCAAGTCTCGTGCCTACGGCCCGGACCCGCATAATAAAGTGTGAGGCCAACTCCGGTCAAGGCGGGCGGGTGGCCCATCCTCCGCACGCGGATAGGGGAGGCGATGATCGTGGGCGGATCGCACCAGCCAAAGCCCAATTGCAAGACCACTGCCATCGGCTTCCCCCGCCGGAGGAACGCTGGATATAGTAGGCCGGTCATGAACCAGATCCGCTGGGACGAGCACGCCGTGGAGAACTTGGGCGAGCGGGAGATCGACTGTACGGAAGTGGAGTTGACCCTGCGGAACCCGGAAGTCATCGTCCCCGACCCACCGGCCAGGGAAGTCTACATGCGCCGATATTTTTATCGGATCCTTCAACAGGAGATGCTTATGCGCCTGGTCGTGGAGTAAACGGAAAACGAAAGTGTCGTCGTCACCGTGTACAATACGTCTCAAATCGCCCGTTACTTGAAGGGGAAACAGCGATGAAGGTCCATTACGACCCGGAAACGGACACCATGACCATCCGTCTGCGCGACGAGCGAATCAAGGAGAGCGACGAGGTGCGTGAGGGCATCGTCGTCGATTACGGCTATGACGGCGGCGTCGTGCGTTTCGAGATCCTCCGTGCCTCCAAGGTCGTCGATAAAACCAACGAAATGCAATTCGCGGTGGGGGCGTAACGTCCGGGTTTCGGGCGTTTTTCCGCGCGGGGCGGTTGTGGTAGACAGTGGGCGTATAGGGAGGGATTGTCGCAGGGTCAGCGTACACCGAGCCGCGGGCGGAATTATCCGCCGAAGGCGGAGCCTTTCTTGTCAAAAGGATGTTCGGAAGTCGCACGCGAATCCCGGCTTGCCTCCGTGCCTTCGGTTTCTGTGTTTCGACTTTTCTGCGTTTCTATGTTTTTCTCCGTGCCTTTGTGCCTCGGTATGTCTACCCAGCCGCCGCCGTGACCAGCAAAGTGTGCCGCGTCGTCCGCTTCGTCAGCATGTCCTTATCTTTCGTAATTCGTAACTCGTAATTCGCGGCGGGTGATCGCTGTACGATCACCCGCCAACCGATCACCCCGCAAGTTATATGGATTGTCGGAGCCGGTGCGGTCTCTACGCCCACTCCGAGAACACCGGGGACGAAAATACAAAAGCCCGGCAAGTGATGCGTTGTCAATGCACAAAATACATTAAGGTTGCAACCGTAAACCCCCTCACTCTACACTCTCCCCCCGAGGGGGAGAAGGGTATTAGGACGCACTCTAATGCTGTTTTAAGTCGTTTCTGGGTGGTGTCGTTGGCCTTGATTGGGTTCGCAACGTCATTCTGACAGCCCCTATGACTTTTCACGCCTTAGGTTGGGCGGCTTGTCCCATATTACGGGGAGGGACCAATAACCCAAGGCTTTACTTCATCGGATTTACGGCACACGGATTGCAACCTCTAGATCCCGATGCACGGTCGTCGTGTGAAGAGCAGAACTATGTCAATCAAACCCTCATCACGAAGTGGATCTAAGAAGGCTCAAACGCCGCGTCCGCCGCAGCGTGCCAAGCTTTGGCCCGCCGGTGCCCGCACGATGTCGCCGCCTCTTGGAGACTCCGCTGCTCGCGTCCCTCCCGCAGAACTGTCAATGGCTCTTCCAAGCTTCTATAATCAACGTGTGGAAATTGCCAACTTCGAGGAAATGAAATGTTACGTCGGCTTTAACGACGCCGACGCCGCCAATGTCGCTTCGCTGGCTCGTTATATCCGCCCGTCTATACCGCAGATCGTGGAGCACTTCTACGAAGTTCTCCTGCGCAGCCCCAGCGCCAAGGTCGTCTTTACCGGAGGCGAAGTGCAGCTCACTCGCCAACGGCAGATGCTCACCATGTGGTTGACGGAGCTTTTCGACGGAAAATATGATAACGATTACTACGATCGCCGCCTTCGCATCGGGACGGCGCACGTCCGGGTGGGTCTTCCCCAGCAATTCATGTGCCTGGGCATGGAGATTACTTGGCAGGAAGTCCGCCGCATTATCAAGGACGCGAAACTTCGCGACGCCGACGATAAGCTCGACTCTCTCCATAAGCTCCTGACGCTCGATCTCGCTACGATGCTGGAAACCTACAAGGAAGCGTACTCCGAAAAGATACGGGCCGACGAGCGCACCGCCGTCGAGGAGCGGCTCACGCGGGCGGAGCACCTCGCGGAAATTGGGCAACTAGCGGCCTCGCTGGCCCATGAGATCAAGAACCCGCTAGCCGGAATCAGCGGTGCGATTCAGGTTTTTCGCGACGACCTGGCCCCCGACGATCCCCGGCAGTCCACCATCACGGAGATCCTCGGCCAGATTCACCGCCTCGACGCCGCGGTGATAGACCTGCTGCTCTATGCCCGACCCACGCCGCCTCGTGCCGCGGACGTTTCGCTGGCGGACACGATCCGCCGAGTGCTCAATGTCCTTGCCGAAGAGCCCGCACTGCAACACGTAGAGGTGGAATTCGACCACCATGCGAAGGATATTCACATTCACGCGGATCGCGGACAGATTGAGCAATTGCTCATCAACCTCCTCATCAACGCGGCCCACGCCTCCCACGACGGCGGGGCCATCCGCGTCAACGTCACCCACTTGCCCGATCGAATCCGGTTGGTCGTCGCCGATAGCGGCAAGGGCATGAGTCCCGAAGTCCAGAGCCGTGCGTTCGAGCCTTTTTTCACCACCAAGGCGAAGGGCACCGGCCTGGGGCTTTCCATCTGCCGCAGGATCGTCGAGACGCACGGCGGCAGGGTCTTTCTGGAGAGCGCGATCGGCCGGGGAACGACCGTCGTTGTCGATTTCCCCCAGCCACCCGCGATTCCCTTGGCAAAGGCTTCGCCATGACCGTCCGCGTACTCATCATTGAAGACGAAAAGCTCATTCGCTGGTCGCTACGCCAAAAGTTCGAAGCCCGAGGCTACGAAGTCACCGAATCCGAGAATGGCCGCATGGCCCTGGAAGCTCTCGACAACGGCTTCTTCGACCTCATCATGCTCGATTACAAGCTTCCGGACATAACCGGGCTGGACGTGCTGCGAAAACTTCGTGAAACCGATGCGGACGTTGTCGTCATCATGATGACCGCATTCTCCACCATTGAGAGCGCCGTCGACGCCATCAAGCTTGGAGCATACGACTACATCGCCAAACCGTTCGACATGCACGACCTGCTCCGAAAAGCCGACAAGGCCCTCGAAACCACAAAGCTGCGCCGTGAAGTCCGCGAACTCCGCAAGCACCTCCAACACGAATACGGCATGGAGCGCATCATCGGGCAGCATCCCTGTATGCTTCAGCTTTTCGAGATCATCCGGCGGGTCGCGGCGAGCGGCGCGTCCACGATTTTTCTCCGGGGGGATTCGGGGACCGGAAAAGACTTGGTCTCCCGCGTAATTCACTACAACTCGGATCGCGCCCCGTGGCCTTTTATGAACATTACCTGCACGTCCCTTTCCGAAACCCTGTTGGAAAGTGAACTCTTCGGCCACGAGAAGGGCGCCTTCACCGATGCCAAAGCCTCGAAGAAAGGACTTTTTGAGCTTGCCGATGGAGGAACCATCTTCCTCGACGAAGTCGGCGACATGCCCGCGGGCCTACAGGCAAAGCTCCTCCGTTTCCTCGAGGAACGTACCTTCCGGCGGGTTGGAGGGACGACCGAAATCTCGGTCGACGTCCGCATCATTGCCGCCACGAACCGAGATATTGATAAGGCTGTCGTGGATGGCGCTTTCCGTAGCGATCTAATGTTCCGCCTAAACGTAATCCCCATCTACTTGCCCCCGCTCCGCGAACGTGGCGACGACATCAAGCTTCTCGCTCAGCACTTTGTCGCCCATTTTGCCAAGGAGTTTCGTAAATCCATCTCCTGCATCGACGAGCGAGCGTACGCTAAACTTGCCGGCTACGCGTGGCCCGGCAGCGTCCGTGAGCTGCGCAATATCACCGAACGCGCCGTGCTCCTTTCCAACACCGACACGATCGGGCCGGACGATATCATCCTTGGCCGAGTGGATCAGCCGCAGTCCTCGAGCGGCGATGGACTTTTCTTGCCGCCCAACGGCGTCAATCTGCACGAACTCGAAAGCAGCCTCGTTCTCCAGGCCTTGAAACGCACCAACAACAATCAAACTCACGCCGCCAAGCTTCTCGGTCTCAGTCGCGATGCGCTCCATTACCGCATGGATAAGCTCGGCCT
>JAGVHG010000196.1 GCA_020056715.1 Phycisphaerae bacterium
GAGAATGGCCCGGTTTATTGAAACGATTGATCCCCGATCAAGCGTGGCGAGAACTCCAAGGGCTTGCGAAGAAGGGGATGGATCCCCGCACCCGCTGGTAGGCGATCGAAGCCTTGCGGCACGGCGAATCGTGTACGCAACTGCTGCACAGGCCTCGCCAGGCCGTCGCCGACGAATACGAACGCCGCTCGTCCAAACGCGCCCGCAACTGGCCGCTCAAGAAAACCGAATCCGCCTTCGGCGGACCCCGCCCGCCGAAATTGCGCAGGCTGTCCCGAACCGAAAACGCCCGAATCGAAAGGATTTTCATGAACCATGCGGCACAAGTTGCTTAACGGCGTTGCGTGGCACCCTTTAACGCTACGGCATCTCAAAGGGGTGATCGCTGGTGCGGATGGTTAGGACGGGGCAGGGAGACTTGCGTACGACCTTTTCCGTGGTGCTTCCGAGAAGCACGTGGGCGATAGCCCCGCGGCCATGGGTGGCCATGACGATCAGGTCGATGGCGTGCTCGCGAGCATAGCCGATGATCTCGGCAAACGGACGGCCATAGGCGACGTAGGTGATCGCGGGCTTTTTCATGCCGGACAAATGCTCGGCGCCGAACTTCTCCATCCTTGTCCGTCCTAACTGAAGCAACTCATCGGGCGGCGGACCGATGGGGAGACTTTCCGGACCGATCGCGCTCCAATACTGATAAGCGTCGTCGACGATGTGCAGGCAGTGGAGCTGAGCGTCGTAGACTTCGGCGAGGTCCCGCGCATAAGCGAGGGACGGGCTGGACATTTCCGAAAAGTCGGTCGGAAGAAGAATGTTCGTAAAGCGAGTCGACACGTGCGTTCTCCTACGCCGCAAATCAATCACATGGCGTTATAAATCGTAGGTTCCGGTCAACGATTCGTCAAACAGGCTGGCGTTCGCGATTGAACCAGCATGTCGACGACGGTCTGATGGTCCTGTTGGGCGCCGCCTAAGGTGAAACCGAGTATCATTGACCTGCGAGGGTTCTCGACGATAGGATAAGGGTGGAAAGAACATGCGCCATTCCATCCGTTCGCAGACTCCCAGTGACCATCGAGACACGCCGCGGTCGAACCGCCCGGCGCGTGATCCGTTCGGCGACCGGACGACCAAGCGGCCGGAGCGCGCGGTGCTGGCGGGCGTGCTGTTACCCAACACGAAAGCAGACCTAACTAATCCGCTGGGCGAGCTGGCGGCGCTGACGGAGTCGGCGGGCGTGCAGGTCGTGGACACGATGATCCAGAAGCGGATGGAGCTTTCCGCGGCCTATGCGTTGGGGAAAGGGAGGCTGGCGGAGTTGGTCGAACGGGTGACGGCTGCACAGGCCGATGTGGTCATCTTCGACAATGACCTTGCCCCGCGCCAAATCCGAGGTTTGGAGGAGGCCGTCGGACGGAAGGTCATCGACCGTAGCGAATTGATCCTCGACATCTTCGCCTCGCGGGCCAAGACGCGGGAGGCGCAGTTGCAGGTCGAGTTGGCGCAATTGGAATACACGGCGCCGCGGATTCGCGGATTGTGGACCCACCTGGAGCGTATCGCGGGAGGCGGAGGCGGTACGGCGGCGGGAGCGGTCGGCGGCGTGGGCACACGCGGGCCCGGCGAGCGGCAGATCGAAGTCGACCGCCGTGTGATCAAGGAACGGATTTCATTCCTTCGCCGCGAGATCGCGGAGATCGATCGGCGTAAGCAACGCGAGGTCGGCTCGCGATCGGACCGGTTCACGGCGTCGCTCGTGGGATATACGAACTCCGGCAAGAGCACGCTGATCAACAAGCTGACGAACACGGACCAGTTCGTAGCCGACTTGCTGTTCGCGACGTTGGACACCAAGACGGTGCGTTGGTCGTTGGGCGAGGGTCGGAGCGTGCTGTTGTCGGACACCGTGGGGTTCATTCGCGACCTGCCGCATAAGCTGGTGGCCTCGTTTCGGGCGACGCTCGAGGAAGCGATCCATGCGGATTTGCTGCTGCACGTGGTGGACATTTCCTCGACCACGGCGTGGCAACAGATGGAGGCGGTCGATTCCGTGCTGCTCAGTCTGGGCTGCGAGAAGATTCCTCAACTGACGCTGCTCAACAAATGCGACATCGCCGATGACAGCGCGATGGCGGAGATGCTGGCCCAGCATCGCAGGGATGTCCTGCGGATTTCAGCGCTGACCGGCGAGGGGCTTGATGAACTGGTCCGCGAGGTTACTCAACGAGCCAAGGGCGACGCGGTCGACGTTACCGTTCGCATCGCCCACACGGACGGCAAGACCGTGGCCGAACTGGCGAAAGTCGCCGACGTTCTCGCCCGACGGTATCTATCCGAGTGCGTGGAGCTTGATGTTCGGGTCAATCGTGCTCAGCTTCGGCAGCTTCGGGGCCGGTATCCCGGGATGACCGTGGTCTCGTCAGAAGGCCCCCTAAACGATACCGATGCCGAGGACGACAACTGAGTTGCGCGTCCCTAATCCACAATGTCTGTCAGCGCTAGGTTGGATTGCACTGCTCGGCATCGCATCGGTGACCAGAGGGCAAACCGAAACCATCAGCGTCGATCTGAAACTGCGCACCGGCGGAGCGCTGAGCGGGCTGGTGGTCGATCATTCAGAGCACGCGCTGGTCGTGGTGCGGGAGCAGAAGCCGTATGTGTTTTCGTGGAATGAACTCGAATTCGGATCAGCCCTAAGCACGAAACGGGCATTGCTCGCACTTCAACTCGGCGGGGCGAACAAGTTGTCTGCCGACGATCACTTCGAGCTGGGTCTGTTCGCGCTCTCCTA